>JBOHHR010000170.1:0-8107 GCA_050725475.1 Gammaproteobacteria bacterium
TAAGCTAAAATGGGATGAAAACGCGCACCAGCATACCGCCGAAGGGACTCACTTCGAGGGCTATCTCACCCCCCTAGACCTCGACCACCAGGTCCTTCACCACAGCGAGTCCAATCCCATGCCCGGCTTTGGCGGGATCGTGGCGGACCCCGCGCTCAAAATTGGACTGCTTCTCGTGCGGCATCCCGGGGCCGTCGTCTTCGATGGTCAATTCTAAAGCGGGGCGCTTTGCGCTTTCACAAGGACGCAGCCAGGCGCTGACCTTCACGCCGCTGCGGCACCACTTGCAGGCATTGTCGATAAGGTTTCCCAAGATCTCCATGAGATCCCCCTCGTCCCCATAGAACTGCACTTCCGGGGCGATGAGGATTTGGAACTCACGCGGTCTTTCCGCATAAACCTTCTTGAAGGACTGGATCAATTTTTCGCAGACCTCCCGCACATTGACCGGTGTGACCAGGGCCGTGCGACCCGAGGCGACGGCTCGCTGGAGCTGGTAGTGCACGGTGCGGTCGATTCGCTCGAGTTGCTCCCTGAGGGTAAAGCGAAGCTCCGAGGGATCGGAGTCACTTTCCAAGGCAGTGCGCATCACAGCCAAGGGGGTCTTTAGGCTATGTGCCAAGTCCCCTAAGGCATTCCGATAGCGGGTGAGATGCCGCGAGCTGTTGCGCACCAGCGCGTTCAGGTTCTCGGTGAGGCTGCGCAGTTCGCTGGGGTATGCGCCTTCCAGTTCTTGGCGATGCCCGGCCTCGATTTCATTCACCTCCCAGGCCACCCGCCGCAGAGGCGCGAGGCTCCAGCGCAGGATCACGCCCTGCACCGCCAACAGCACCAGGGCGGCTGCGAGCAACCAGCCCCATAGGCTTTTGCGGAAACCCGCCACCTCATTGTCGTAGGCCGCGCGGGTTTCGGCGACGTAAAAAACATAGCGGCGCGTTTCGTTGAGCGCCACCTCCCAATCCACCGCAAATCCGATGGTGAATACCGCGGCCCCATCGGAGGCCCTTTCCTCGCTGAACACCGCTTCCCCGGGAGCCGCCATGGTCGGAAAGGGGATCTCGATGCCGAGCGCAGAGCGCGAACGCCAGACGAGCTTATCGCCCTTCGCATTAACTTGCCCATAAAGCCCCGATCCGGGCATGGAGAAACGCGTTTCGGGGAGCGCGCCGGGAAGGACGAGTTGCGGCGATTGATCGAGATGCGCCGCGGCCAATAGCGAATAGATCTGCGTTTGCAACCGTTCCTTGACTGCCAGGAACGCGCTGTCCCTAAATGCGCGGTCTAAGGCAAAACCGGTCAGGCTCAAGAACGCAGCAAGTACTAAAGTCGCCGCGACCAAGAGCCGAGCATTGAGCGAAGGCATTAGCTTTGCGGCTCGAACCGAAACCGATATCCCCTTCCTCGCAAGGTTTCAATTGGATCAGTGGTCCGATCGGGGTCGAGCTTGCGCCGCAAGCGGCCGATTAAAACCTCAAGCACATTGCTGTCGCGATCGAAATCCTGGGCATAAAGGTGCTCTGTCAGAGTCGTTTTCGAGACCACCTCTCCCGCGTGCAATATGAGATATTCCAAGACCCGATACTCGTAGGCGGTCAGGTCCACTTCGTTGCCCGCCACGGTGACCTGCTGGGTCGCCGTGTTCAGGCTCAGCGTTCCGGCACGCAGCACCGGCTCCGCCCACCCCGCGGCGCGCCTGACTAATGCGCGCAGGCGAGCGAGCAGCTCTTCCACTTCGAAAGGTTTTACCACATAGTCATCCGCTCCTGCCTCCAGTCCTTCTACCTTATCCTGCCAGCGGCTGCGTGCCGTTAGGATGAGAATGGGGAACTTGCGGCCCGCGGCCCGCCACTCTTTGATGACCTCGATCCCGGATCGGTCCGGAAGTCCGATGTCCACAACTGCGACATCGATGGCGTATTCCTTACCCAAGAAAGCGCCCTCCAAGGCGTTGGGAGCTACATCCACCGCATAGCTTTCTTTGCGCAGCCTTGCCGCCAAACCCTCCCGCAGAGCGGTTTCATCTTCGATCAACAGTACGCGCATTACTTAAATGATCATCGAATCTGGCCGGTTTCCCCGTCCACTGCGATGATGCGCACCCGGCCGTCCGGCATCAATACCTTCACCAAGTAGACCACCCTACCGCCCATGTTTTGGGTTTGTACATCCAACACCCGGCCGCCCGTGGCCTGGCGGGCAAAGGCAACGGCTTGACCCTGGCCGATCCTCGCTTGCGCAAGCGTGCTAGGGACTCCTGCCCGCTCCAATCCGATTTCAAGGGCTTGCGGCTCCAAGGCCCCAAAACAAAGGAACAGCAGCGGCAGGAATGTGCGAACAGCTTTCATGGATGGTTTCCTTCGGCCCTTAGCAACCGAACTTAAGCGGGGCGAGCTGAATGTCTACTGAATGTTTAGGGCACCCCAGGCCCGGAGACCACCCGGTCGTGTTCCAGTGCCGGAATCATGCGCCGTGCCTCGACGACCTTCGCCGGATCGATCTCGGCGAGGATATACCCCGCTTGCTCTCCACCGTCCGCCAACACCCGGCCCCATGGATCGATGATCAGAGAACGGCCATAGGTCGCCCGCCCGCTCTTTCTCACCCCGTGCTGGCCGGGTGCGAACACATAGCAGCCGGTCTCGATGGCTCGCGCGCGCGCCAATACGTGCCAATGGGCTTCGCCCGTGGTTTTGGTGAAGGCGGCGGGAATGGCGAGAAAGCTCGCGCCCCCCTGCGCAAGACGCCGATACAAATAAGCAAACCGCAGGTCATAGCACACGCTCATACCCAGCATTCCCCAAGGGGTTCGCGCCAGCACCGCGGCATCGCCGGGTGCGACCGTGGTCGATTCACGATAAGTTTCTCCCGCCTTGAGGCTGACATCGAAGAGATGGATTTTGTTATAGCGTGCGACGAGCTGCCCATTGGCATCCAACAAATACGAGCGGTTGTTCACCTTGGTCTCGCTCGCCTTGATCGCCAAGGACCCCAACAGTAGCCAGGCGCCGAGACTTTTCGCCAGCCTCATGAAATGAGACAAGGCCGGGTGTTCGGATTCGCTGTACGCATTCGCCAGCAGCGCCGCATCATTGGATGCGATAAAGCTGAAATACTCGGGAAGCGCGATCAGATGGGCGCCCTGGCCGCTCGCTTGCTCTACCCAATGGCTGGTCTCTTCGATGTTGGCGCGCAGATCGGTGTCCGCGCAGTTTTGCACGCAAGCCACGGTGAAAAGGCTGGTCATGGCAATTAGTCGCTAAGCCAGGCGCTCGTTCGCCACCAGCACCCCGTCCGAGTCCGCATAAAGATAAGCGCCCGGTGTAAATGTCGCCCCCGCAAAGCTCACCGCAATATCCCGCTCGCCGAAACCCTTCTTTACGCTCTTGCGGGGATTGGTATTCATCGCCTTCAGCCCAATGGCTATGCTCGCGATCGCCGCCGAGTCACGAATGCAGCCATAAACCAGCATCCCCGACCAGCCGTTTTGCTGCGCCAGCAACGCTAACCGATCCCCCAACAACGCGCAGCGCAGAGATCCTCCTCCGTCGATCACCAGCACCCGGCCCTGGCCCTGTTCTTCTAGGGCCGCACGCACCAGGGAATTGTCTTCGTGCACCTTAAGCGTCGCGATGACCCCGCAGAACGACCGCAGCCCACCGTAGTCGTTGAACATCGGCATCAAAACTTGCAGCTTCCCGCCGTACCGGTCGTACACGTCCGCCGTGGCTGTAGTCATTACGCCCTCCCCAATAGATCCCAGATGTCGCGTGGGGGAATGTCCCAAACGCGTAAGGCAAGGCCACAGAAATCATTCCTCCTAGTACAATTTCTTTGGCCTTATAAAATTATACCTCCATATCCCAATAAACGCCGGAAGCAGTAAATCCCCGCAGTCTTAGGATGGCAGTTAAAGGCTACGGCTAGTAATGGGTCGCGTTGCGTGCCCGGCATAGCCTTACGCCGAAGTACGCTAGGCCAAGCGGGCGAGCTCCGAGTGCTTGAGGATTTCCCGCATCGCGCCATGCACCTGCGGGTTGCCGGCAACCAGGGTACCGGAGCGAACAAACTCCTGCCCTCCCCGAAAATCGCTCACCAGGCCGCCCGCTTCTTGGATAAGTAAGACCCCCGCCGCGATATCCCATTCCTGTAGGCCCAGCTCCCAAAATCCGTCCAACCGACCGCTGGCCACATGGGCGAGATCGAGGCATGCGGCCCCGGCGCGGCGTATCCCGGCCGAGTCTTGGAACAGTTCCCTGAAACTCTGCAGGTAAGCTTCCAGAAGTGCATGGTCTCTGACCGGAAACCCGGTGCCGATGAGGGCATGTTTCAATCCCGGGCGGCCGCTGACCCGAATGCGTTTGTCATTCACCAATGCCCCTCCACCGCGGGTGGCGGTGAATAACTCTTGACGGACGGGATCATAGACCACCGCTTGCTTCAGATCGTCTCTATGTTTGAGGGCGATCGAGACGCCAAATTGCGGATAACCGTGCACGAAGTTTGTCGTACCATCCAGTGGGTCGATGATCCATTGATACGGGCCGTCGCCCTGGGCGCCGGTTTCCTCGGCGAGAATGGCATGATCCGGGTAGGCTTTGCGAATGATCTCGATGATGGCGCGCTCGGCCAAGCGATCGACCTCAGTGACAAAGTCGTTATGTCCTTTGACGCCCAGGTCTAGACCCTGAGCACGATCCAGATTACGGATGATAATATCGCCGGCCTTGCGCGCCGCGCGAACAGCGATGTTGAGCATGGGATGCATTTGAGCAGGACCTTATGATCGATGACCCCAATGTTAAATCAGCTCGATTGAGGGCGTGAAGTGGAATAACCCTATGCCGAACCCAAATTGGGACAACCTGTGTTTCGTTTTGGTGGGAACCACCCACCCCGGCAACATCGGCGCCGCAGCGCGCGCTATGAAGTCCATGGGCATGCGACACCTGGCGCTGGTCCAGCCCAAGCGCTTCCCTTGCGCCGCAGCGACCGCGATGGCATCGGGAGCCGATGACTTACTTGCGCAGGCCGAAGTCTGGAATTCCTTGGCCGACGCCCTGCGCGACTGTACTACGGTCTTTGCCACGAGTGCGCGCCAACGGCACATCGACTGGCCGGAAATGGACCCCCGCCACTGTGCCACAGAGGTTGCGCGCCTGGCAACACAACAGAGGGTGGCCATCGTTTTTGGGCGAGAGCATTCGGGGCTAAGCAATGACGAGCTGGAATATTGCAATGCCATGGTACGCATCCCTACCGTCCCGGGTTTCAGCTCCTTGAACCTGGCCGCGGCGGTGCAAATCTTGGCCTACGAGATCTATGTCGCAGGTGTCGTGCCAGAGGGCGTAAACGATCCACCACCGGCCGTCGTGCAAACACCTCGAGCGAGCACGGAGGCGATGGTGCAGTTTTACGCGCACCTGCAACAAACCATGACCGACATTGGCTTTTACGATCCCCAGAAACCGCGCCGGCTGATGAGGCGTTTGCGCCGCCTGTTCAATCGGGCCGGGGTCGATAGGGACGAGGTCCAGATCCTACGGGGTTTCCTGGCGGCCGTGCAGAGGAAAATAAAGGTGGCGGATCGCCTGAGGTCGAGTCCTTGAACGTTCCGGCCAGCTCTCTAGCCCTAGCGTGCTATTGGTCAGCGGCTGAACGCTAACCTTGACTTGACTTTCCCGCCTTGCTTGGAATAGCGTGGCGACATGATTCGTAGCGCTTTGCTTTTCCTGCTCACACTCACAGCGACGGCCGTGGCAGGGACCGAAGTTGGCAACTTGTACGATGCGGAGGTCCGCGTCGGCGGGACGGATGACAAAGCACGCGCGAGCGGCATTGGAAACGCAATGCGTGCTGTACTGGTCAAACTGACCGGCGATCGCGAAGCGGCCTCCCGCTCAGGGGCAGGGGAGCTGGTGGCAAAAGCAAACACCTTTGTTCAGCAATACCGATACCGCACCGCGACGAGCGAAAGCGGAGCCCTTGAGGACTGGTTATGGGTACAGTTTGATCCGGCGGCGCTTAATCAACGCATGCCCCCGCTCGGATTGCCGCTCTGGGGTCCGGAGCGTCCCACTACGTTGGCTTGGATTGCGCTGGAGGAAGGAGGACAGCGACGCCTCATCGGCGCCGGTGACGATTCGCCTGTGGCTGTAGCTTTGGCCAAAACAACCACGTTCAGAGGGGTTCCGCTGCTGTTTCCATTATTGGACCTCGAAGATCAAACGCACGTTGATGCCGACGCCGTTTGGGGCGGAATGCAGGAAGCGGTGATGCAGGGATCGGAACGCTATTCCGCCGATGGGGTGTTGGTGGCGATGGTGTTCCAAACCGATGGTGGCATGTGGCAGGGGCGGTGGACGCTGTATCGAGCAGCGGGTGACGAGAGCTGGTCAAGCACGGGTGAACGCGCCGAGGACGCCGCCCGCAATGGCGCTAACCTGCTCGGTGATGTCCTGGCCCAAGGGGCGGACAGTACAGGTTTGGAGCCTCAAGCAACGGGGTTGGAGCTGACCATCGAAGGCGTGACCGATATTAATCAATACACTCAGGTACAGCGTTACCTGCGTTCCATCGCAGCCGTTACCGATGTGCATGTGCTCGAAGTCGCACCACAGAGGGTGCGTTTCTTTGTGCTCGCTCCGGGGCGCACTCAGGCGGTAAAGCAATCCATCGCTGTGGGCGAGGTGTTGCAACCGTTGTCACTGGGAGGAACGGAATTCCGCCTGAATCCACGCTATTGAGCCATGAAAGAGACTACCTTCACCTACTCCCCTGACCTGGGGCAGTTGGTATTGCCCCTGACCGGGACGTCGCCACTTTGCTTCGAGCTGTTTCATCCCGGCCCTAATGCAGAAGCACTCGATTGTTTGGAACGACTCGCCAAAGCTCCCCACGCAAGCAGCGTCTATCTGTGGGGTGGCGCCGCGGTGGGAAAGAGTCATTTGCTAAACGCATTTTGCCGCCGCGTGGCCGAATGGGGTCGCGCGCCGGCCTATGTGCCGCTGAAGGAGTTGGCGGCGCTGGGGCCCGAAACGGTGCAGGCGGTAGAGAGAGCGGATACCGTGTGTGTCGACGATTTGCACCGTATCGCGGGCGATCCCCTTCGGGAGCGCGTGTTATTCCAAATCTACGAGCGCATACATGGGGGCGATCGCCCTCTGGTCATCGCCGCGGATCGCAGCCCGCGCGCGCTGAATCTGGGCCTCTCTGATTTGCAGACCCGGCTAGCCTGGGGTTTGGTCTACCAGCTTCGCCCTCTGGACGACAACGGCAAAATAGCAATGCTACAAAAGCGTGCCCACGCGCGCGGGCTCGATCTGCCTCAGGAGGTGGCGGTCTTCCTGCTGCGGCAAGCCCCGCGGGATCCGCGCTCGCTGTGTGCTATCTTCGATTCCTTAGACCACGCGGCGATGGTAGCCCAGCGTCGCTTGACCGTGCCTTTCGTTCGACAGTTGTTACGGCAAGCAACGTCTAACCCGGCGCGTTCGGGGGAAGGAGATCTGCGCGGGTCTCAACCGCTTTGCCCGGGGGTAGAAGCTCGCTGATCCTAACATCCTGAACGCCCGTGGTGCAGCTCAGCCACCGTCTTGGCCAGCCGTTTCCCCAGCGCTACGCAGAGGCGACTTTCCTCCTCGGTCAGAGGCTGACTATTGTCTGACCCTGCGACGTGGCTGGCGCCGTAGGGCGTGCCACCGCTTCGGGTTGTCATCAGCTCGGGCACGCTGTAAGGCAGCCCGACGATGAGCATACCGTGATGCAGAAGCGGAAGCATCATGGAGAGTAGGGTGCTTTCTTGGCCGCCATGCAGGCTGCCGGTGGAGTCGAATACCGCGGCCGGTTTTCCTATCAAGGCGCCAGATATCCATAAATCGGCGGTGCCGTCAATAAAGTATTTTAGCGGCGCCGCCATGTTGCCGAAGCGGGTTGGGCTGCCGAGCGCCAAACCGGCGCATTCGAGCAAGTCTTGGCGACTAGCGTAAGGTGGGCCCCCGGCTGGGATCTCAGGTTCCACGGCCTGGCAAACGGTGGAAACCCGCGGCACCGTGCGGATCCGTGCTTGACACTGGGGTACCAGCTCCACCCCCCTTGCCACATGCCGCGCCAT
>JBOHHR010000171.1:0-4422 GCA_050725475.1 Gammaproteobacteria bacterium
CGTCGACCCTGCTCCCATTGCTGCAACGTCCGAACCGAGACACCGAGGAGCCTCGCGAACTCGGCCTGTGACAGGCCAGTCGAAAAGCGCACCTTCGCCACCGGCGACTCCACGGTGCGCCCATCGGATTGAACGCCCACGATCCGGTCAACATGGCCCCGTTTCAGCTCGCGTGCGGCCCGAATGAGCTCAGCGTTGAGATCGCGGGCAGCATCACGTTCCACAACCTTCTTTTTAATCAATTTCGGCATGTTCAGCAATCTTCAGTGTCTTTGCGGCGATATTCTCTCGATCACTCTTGCCATAAACGGTCAGAAGCCATATCCGCCCTTTGGTATCCTACAGTAGATAACGCGAACGCCGCCGCGTTTTCCAGTGCCTTTCCGTGACCATCAATTTGCGCACGCCGCCCGTTCCCGGGATCACGTCGCCCACTTTTGGGTTATCGGTCAGAAGTCGTTGCAGGTGGGCCAGCTCATCATCGGTAAAGTAGTCATCCCGGTAACGCGAAAACGGTGTCAACTCGATGAACACATACATGTGCGCTAACTATACGCCAAAGGCGCACAAAACAACAATCGCCGAGCAAATAAACTACACTTTCTCCAACACAGCAATGCGGCCGCCACCGTCTCGCGGGCGCGATTCCGCACTTCCATGCCACGATGACCGTACCGTTGATCGCACATGTGATCCATCGCCTGGATATCGGCGGGCTTGAAAATGGGCTGGTTAATATCATCAATCACATGCCGGCGGAGCGGTTTCGGCACGCTATTATCTGTCTGACTTCTGCCACGGAATTTCGCCGTCGAATTAAAACCGAGGAGGTCCCGATCTATGAGCTCAACAAGCGCGACGGCAACGATATGCGCATGCACCTCACGCTGTGGCGCTTGCTCCTGCGTTTATCCCCGCGCATCGTACATACACGAAACGTAGGTGCCCTGGAATGCGTGCTCCCCGCATTTCTTGCCAGGGTACCCTATCGCGTGCACGGAGAGCACGGGTTTCACTTGAGTGACGTCAAGGGAGAAAATCGGCGTTACGTGTGGCTGCGTTGCTGTTTGCAAGGGCTGATCGATCGTTACGTGCCGATGTCGGCAGATCTGGAGCGCTGGCTTATCGAAAAAGTAGGGGTGCAAAAAGCCAAGGTGACCCAGATCTACAATGGCGTTGACTGCGAGCGATTCCATCCCTCGGCCCTGGGACGTGGACCTTTGCCGATTGAGGGCTTCGCTCCGTCCGATTGTGTCGTGATCGGATCTGTTGGAAGGATGGACCCGGTTAAAGACCAACTAACGCTGATCCGGAGCTTTGTGGAGTTAATCGCGCATATTCCCCACGGTCGGCGCAGACTGCGCTTGGTTCATATTGGCGACGGCGAATTGAAGGCGCCAGCGCAAGCCTTGTTGCGGGAGAGCGGTTTGGAGGATCTCGCCTGGCTTCCCGGAGCGCGTTCCGACATTGCGAGCCTATTGCGCAGCTTCGATATTTTCGTGCTGCCTTCCTTGGCGGAAGGGATATCAAACACCATACTGGAAGCGATGGCTTCAGGGTTGCCGGTTGTTGCCACCCAGGTTGGAGGCAACCCAGAGTTGGTATCGCCCGGCGTGACCGGTTACTTAGTGCCCCCAGGGGAACCGGGGGCCATTACCCGCGCGATAACGCGGTATCTTGTAGAGCCAGCGCTTATGCGTGCACAGGGGCGCGCGGGGCGTGAACGGGTAGAATCTCGCTTTAGCATCCGGACCATGGTCGGGGGGTACTTAGAACTGTATGATTCTTTACTCCGGTCGGCTCGAGCGCCATTGGGTTCCGTGGCCGGTCGCAGGTTTGGGGAGTGGTGATGATAGTAACGACAACACCGGATATCGAAGGAAGGCCGGTCACGGCTTACCTGGGTGTGGTCGCGGGTGAAGCGATCCTTGGGGCGAATGTTTTCCGGGATCTTTTCGCGGGGATCCGGGACATTGTCGGGGGACGTTCGGCCGCGTACGAAAAAGAGTTGCGCAAAGCGCGAGAGATCGCCTTGGAAGACCTAATCGATTCCGCCAAATCCCTGGGTGCCGACGCCGTGGTCGCTGTCGATATCGATTACGAAGTCCTCGGCGAGCGCAATAGCATGTTGATGGTCAGCGTCAGTGGCACAGCGGTGAAGTTGAGCTGAAGGCTGTCCACCCCTAGGAGCCTTCTCCTCGGAGAGCGACGCCTGCAGCAACTCCCGCTCCTGTGCCTCCTTGCCACGCCGGCTCCCGAAGATCTCCTCTTGGCCTCCGCCCCAAGCCGGCGCGTGACATCCAGCAGCAACCCCGCCTGCTTGAGCCGCGTCACCAAGGGGATGTAGACACTCGAGCGCAGGTAGCGGTTGAAGCGTTCGCGATAAGGACGACACAGCTTGGGTACAAACCGTAATGTTGGGCTAATGTGGCCGATACAGTACCTCGATACGCAGGTTTCTAGACAATTACGAAGGGGATGGCCTCCAGTTTTCTAAGCGGTCACAGGAGGAAGAACTGGATGCGATCAGAAATATTGCGGCTAGGGTTGATCTTGTTACAGGGCAGCATCCCGCCAGCCTTCAACTAAAGAAGCTTCAGGCCAGACTCCTGTTCCTCGCCTGTGAGCGCAAGCTCCAGGCTTAATTGATCGAGGGGAGGGTACAGGACGCGTTAGAGCTGGTAGAGAACACAAAAGCAAAGCTTCCCGCTTTATCTGAGGGGGAAACGGCGAGGGGCGACCAGAGAAATGGTGTAGAAGAAGTCGTTGATCTGCTTGACTTGGCTAGGATTATCGTCAAGTTCAAACAGTTTAGACAGAGATTCTCCGATCCGGCCAGCTCCGGGTCTGATAAACTCATAAACTCGACCCTTATGACTTGCGTGAGATGCAGAACCTAAAAAACGAGCTTGTCAGGCACAAAAAGAAATATCACCTGCCACTGTCGGTGACCCACGTCTATTCTCAACGCATGGTAACGGATGTCGAGGAGAACGATCTACGTCTCCTAAACCGCTGGAAGGACGCGCTTAAGCAAGCATCCCACTGAACTTTTGCTATCGGCCATTTCCGACTTTTGCAAGCCACCTGGCTAATTCCGTAGCGTTATCTTCAAATCCCTCCCATAGGAATGTGGAGGGCTTAGCTGATATTTACGACGGTGACGGAGGTGTCGTTGCTTTCGACATCGCCCACGCTGCCGCCTGAGCTCAGCTGTTTGTTGATTTGGGAAGCATCACCACCCAGGGCCGCCGCGATGCCATCTTGGCTTGCTTCTGCCCCCGTCCCGTCGCCGCCGAGACCAACTTGGGTTGAGAAGTTGCTGCCGAAGTTATCGCCACCGAGCTTCAACACGTCATCGACATTCTCAAAGACCGAATTTGCCATTAGAGACTCCTTATCGATTCTTATAAAGTTCTGGTCACACAGCGTTGCCACTGTGTGACCAGTTATTATGTCTAAGCCCGAAGACTTAGAACACGTTGTTGCCGGATTGGCTGATATCCACTTCGCCCGACCCAGCGTCGCCACCGAAGCCAAACTGGCTTGAGGTGTTGGATTGAGTTAGGTTGGCCTTCGCGAAAGCGTCAGCTACCTCGGCTCCAGCCCCCGGGCTGTGTTTTGCGAAAGTACCCAAATCCTGGCCTGCAGCTATTCCCGCCTGCGGGCGCAGGTTCTGGTCCCCGACGTTCACTTGGTCGCTATCCTGCGATACACCACCACCGATTTTGACATCACCCATTTTAATCTCCTCTCTATTGTCTAAGTTGAGTTAAAGCTAGTTTACCTTACCTATGCCACTCTGTCGTGGCAATCTGGATAAGGCATAGGCTGTGCCAAGTGCGAGACACTCTCTGTCTTACTCATTGTAACTCAAATAGTTAATATCGTATCCGGCGCTTTCGTTAGACTTCTTCTCATGCCTCTAACCCAGCAAAGCATACAGCTTTGCCTTTGATAACAAGACATAATGTCCAGGAACACTGGACAACATGTGCGTGAGATTCCGTATGCTCCTTAAAGAAGCCACGCCAGGGCGGGCCTCAGAGCTTGTGAAAAAATCTGCTGCGCTCGGGATCTTTCCGGCGGTGCTCGGAATCCTCATGTATTTCAATTACACTCCGGTTGCTCGTCTCATTCTTGAGACTCGCCCCTGCGGGGCTTGCGCTCCGTTTCGCTCCCGGCGAAACGGTCCTGTGCTCCGGCGGAACGCGACCTCTTCGCTCGCGACGATTCTTTCACAAGCTCTCAGGGGATGGTCCCTAGCTGGTACAGCACATGCGTAAGTCATGCGTAAGCACGGTAAATTTGTTCTCCGTCCACCCAGTCAAGCAGAGGTAGCCGCGCACGTGTTTTTCGTCATCCGCAGGTAGTCGAAGACCAAGCGCACGTTGCGGGTGAGTTCCCGCATCTTCTGCGCCA
>JBOHHR010000172.1:0-2561 GCA_050725475.1 Gammaproteobacteria bacterium
ATCCCGCCCAGGGGATTCTTGATCTCGTGCGCGAGCCCTTGGATCAGGGCGTTCGTCGCATGGTGCTGTGAAAGGATGTGTTCCTCACGCACGATGCGGTTGTGGCGATCGACAAGCGTTATCTCGACGAGAAGACACGCGTTTTTTTTTAGATCCGTGATAGGGGTAACCGTGCAGTCGACTTTCACCACGCACCCCGATACCTTGACCTTTAAGTCTCTTTCGGTAAACGGCTGACCCGTCTCAAGAGCCCGCCGCATTCCACGCTCCAACTCCGTTCCTGGAAACAAGAACTCCGGCGACTGACCACAGACCATGCGGGAGCTCGACGACAACAAACTCTCGCCGGAGGCATTTATGGCCCGTAGCTTTAAGTCGGCATCAAACATCAACACGGCAGTGTTGAGATTGTCGATGAGACGGCGCGCCTCTTTAGACCTGATCATTAAGTCAAAGCCGCTGTTCAGGGGAGCCGCGTCGATCGCGCTTCCGTGTCTCAGTGCGTTGGTGTTGGGCATCGCGAATCAACGCCGCTCGTAGTTTTGGCGCACGTCCCAGCTCCCCACCAGGTGCTCAAGCGAGCTATCGCGGTTGCGTCACCCCCGGACCGCTGAACGGGTAGTTTGGAGCCGGAAAATTGGGTGCCGGGAAGTTTGGAGCCGGGTTAAACTTAGCCGGGCCGCTATCCGGTCTGAGCAACGTTTGGCGGTGGAGATGAATCGTAACCGGAGGCGATTCGGCAACCGCGTGGCGGCTGGCCTCGAACACCACCGCTTGCACAGTATGTGAACCACGCTCGATATTGTTAAGTTGAAATTCCGTTGCATTGCCAGGCTCCGCGATCAAAGCACCATCGAGCAATATGCCTAATCGGTGACCGAGATTGGTATGCAACTCGGGCAAAACAGTGACACTGACAGAGACGTCGCCGTTGTTGCTGCGAATGCCTTCGTCGTTTCCGGGGCGTGTAATCGCTACCGACTCGTAGACCTTCGCAGCTTGTGGCTGAGGTTCGCTTTTTACGAGTGCCGGGAGCGGACGAGGGGGGCTTACATAGATCGGTACATCGAGATTTTTCATCTCCTCAGCGCCAGGGTGCCGGCGGTCGGAATAGTTCACCCCGCCTTTATCATCCACCCATTTGTAAACGTCTGCCCGCGCAAAGCACGGCGATCCAATAACCAACATGCCGAGCAAAGCCGCTAGCGTCAATTTCACTGCCGAATTCCTAACTGCATGCCGCTTTTAACTCTGAGCAGGTCAGTCGCCTGACTGAAGCCTGCTCTTCCTCGTTTACCTATAGACTGTAGTACATGTCAAATTCCACCGGGTGGGTTGCCATGCGTATACGTGTGACCTCTTCCATTTTCAACCTAATATAGGCGTCGATCACATCGTCGGTGAATACCCCGCCCGCCTTGAGAAACTCGCGGTCTTGATCGAGGGCCTCCAGGGCCCGATCCAGGGACGCACACACGGTCGGCAATCCTTTTTCTTCCTCCGGTTCCAAGTCGTAAAGATCCTTGTCCAAGGGACTACCGGGATCGAGCTTATTTAGGATCCCATCCAGACCGGCCATCATCATCCCGACAAACATGAAGTACGGGTTACCGGCCGAATCCGGGAAACGCACTTCGATACGTCGCGCTTTGGGGCTCTGTACCCACGGCACACGAATCGATGCAGAGCGGTTGCGGGCCGAATACACCAAAATGGTCGGCGCTTCGAATCCGGGCACCAGACGCTTGTAACTATTGGTAGTGGCGTTGGTGAGTCCATTCAACGCCCGCGCATGTTTGAGAATACCGCCAATATAATGCATGGCAAGCTCAGAAAGGCCTCCATAGCCATTACCGGTAAATAGATTTGTCCCTTGCTTGGCCAAGGATTGATGCACGTGCATCCCATTGCCGTTATCCCCAACCAGTGGTTTAGGCATAAAGGTCGCGGTTTTCCCATAGCCATGCGCTACGTTATGAACACAATACTTTAAGATCTGAAGCGCGTCCGCGCGTTTAACCAGGGTGTCAAACTGGGTTCCTATCTCAGCTTGCCCCGCGGTACCCACCTCATGGTGGTGCACCTCCGTCTTCACCCCCATTTTTTCCATCATCAAACACATCGCAGAGCGGATATCCTGTTGCGAGTCCACCGGAGGCACCGGAAAGTAACCGCCCTTCACCGCCGGTCGGTGCCCAATATTTCCCTCTTCCAACACCTCGGAAGAGCTCCACGCGGCCTCACCCGATTCGATCTTGTAGAAGGCGCCGTCCATCTCGTCGCCCCAGCGCACCTCATCGAAGATAAAAAATTCGGGTTCGGGGCCAAAATACGCGGCATCGGCGATCCCCGTAGATTTCAAATACGCTTCCGCACGCTTGGCCAAGGACCGAGGATCACGCTCGTAACCCTGCCCGGTCAAAGGTTCAAGCACATCACAACGAATGAGTAAGGTTGCCTCCTCGAAGAACGGGTCCATAACAGCGGTTTCCGGGTCCGGCATAAGAACCATGTCGGACTCGTTGATCCCCTTCCACCCCGCGATGGAGGAACCATCGAAC
>JBOHHR010000173.1:0-2844 GCA_050725475.1 Gammaproteobacteria bacterium
CCCGAGAACAGCGGCGTATAGATACTTCGGGTATCGGACAGCACCAGCAGCTTCTCCGAGTTCACGCTGCTGAAACCTCGCGAACTGACTGCCCACTGACTGGAGTGGTTCCTCGCCACGTGAATGCCCGGAACCAGGCGAAGCGCTTCAGGCACGCTCGTGGCGCCCGAACGTCTGATGTCTTCATTGGTCACAACGGCGACTGCAGCCGCCGCACCCTCAAGACTTTCCGCAGTCCTGGAAACGGATGTCACTTCGACATCCATCAGCTCTTCAATGCTCAATCTCTTGAGCGCGCTGGCGGAGAACTCGCCGTTGTCTGCGGCGGCAAGACCGCAGATTATATTCAAGATCAGGAAAACAGCGGTGCGACGGGCTTTTCGCCCGCGATGTTTACGTTCCGAGCGCTTGAATGTTCTCCACCGTCTGCACCAAACTACTGCATGCTGGCCGGAACGCCCAGACGCGTGGTGTAATGGCATCGGCACTCCTCTTCCCGTCGACCTTAGTAAGCATAGACGGCCTGTTTCGCGACCGCCAGGGCCGGATTTTGTGCTTGGGAGCGTGGAGGCTCGCCGCCCTCGGCGAGTAGAGGGCAGGCGAGGCACACGGCAAGAAGCGCGGCGGCTGTGATCAGAGTCAGTTTCATGATCGTCCTTCGGTTCGTGGTTTCGAGGCCGTTAAGGTGGGATCGATTTCGAAGGTGTGGGGCATGAATAACCAGACAGGATGGTCGGGTTACGCTGCGCTACCCGACCTACAGTCATTACGGCGACATGGGCACCGTCGGCCAAATCGAGAAGAAAACCCAGCAGCGCTTGGTCGCTCTGTTCCGCGACACCTTGGGCTATGCCTGTCTCGGCAACTGGATCGACCGGGAAGACAACCGCGACATCGAGCCGGATAGATGATGCCGCCCTCTCGTCGGGTCGACCGGATCTTGGAATTGGTGAAGGACCAGAATGAATACTAAGGTGCACCGCGTCACCGTTGGCGGCTTCTCCGTGGAGGTGATACGCAAGGACATCAAGCATCTGCACCTGCGCGTCTATCCGCCGCATGGCCGGGTGCGCGTCGCGGCACCGCTGATGGTGAGCGATGACGCGGTGCGGCTGGCGGTGATCGGCAAGCTGAGCTGGATCAAGAAGCAGCAGGCCAAATTCGACGCCCAGCCACGCCAGTCACCGCGCGAGATGGTAAACGGTGAGAGCCACTATTTCTTGGGCCAGCGCTATCGCCTGCGGGTGCTCGAACACCGCGGCCCGGCGAGAGTGGGGCGCGGGATTGCCTTTCTCGACCTTTATGTGCGTCCTGAGACAACCGCCGAGCAGCATGAACGGATACTGCAACAGTGGTATCGCGGGCAACTGAAGGCGCTGATCCCGCCGCTGCTGGAGAAATGGCAGCCGGTGATCGGAGTTCAGGTGTCGGATTGGGGCGTCAAGAAGATGAAGACCCGATGGGGCACTTGCAACATAGTGGCGCGACGGATCTGGTTCAACCTGGAGCTTGCTAAGAAGCCTGTGCAGTGCTTGGAGTACATCGCCGTGCACGAACTGGTGCATCTTTTGGAGCGGCATCACAACGACCGTTTCCGGGCGTTGATGGATCAGTTTATGCCGCAATGGCGTTTGCACCGGGATGGTCTAAACCAGACACGGTTGGACCATGAGCGCTCGTAAGTACTAGTAGTCAGTCAACTTGGATCGGACAGATAGCGCTTGTGTTTGCCTCCGTCATTCCGGCCAATCCCCCGTACTCGATACGGGGCAAGCTCTGGCCGGAATGACGATCCTTCTCAATTATGTTGGCTGCCTACTAGCTAGTAACGAGCCCCCGCTATAACCAGACGGGATTGTCGGGTTCCGCTGCGCTAACCCGACCTACAGTCTGTAGAACAAGGTCCTTGGCCGACCTCGCGGTCGAAGGTCGTCGTTGCGCCATTAGTGGATTAGCCAATGATGATCGGGTCTCTGGTAGGCGTATTCCGCCGGCTGCTACGGGATTTCGCCTCATCCGAGCGCATTTTTCCGATCTGACTCAGGTAGCTTTCGCTCACATCGCCGGTGACATATTCCCCGTTGAAGCACGAGGTATCGAATGTCTGCACCTCAGGGTTGCCGGCGCGGGCCGCTTGGATCAGATCCTCTAGGTCCTGAAACAGGATGCGGTCTGCTCCGATCAAGTGGCCGACTTCCTCTTCGGTTCGGTTATGCGCGATCAGCTCTTCCTTGGAGGGCATATCGATCCCATAGACATTGGGAAAACGCACCGGCGGTGCCGCCGAGGCGAAATAGACGCGGCGCGCGCCCGCGCTTCTAGCCATCTGCACGATCTGGCCTGAAGTTGTGCCCCTGACGATGGAGTCATCGACCAAAAGCACGTTTTTGCCTTTGAACTCCAACTCGATGGCGTTCAATTTCTGGCGCACCGAACGCTTGCGCATGGCTTGGCCCGGCATGATAAAGGTGCGCGGAATATAACGATTCTTGATGAATCCCTCTCGGTATTTGAGTCCTAGGGTATTCGCCAGCTCCAGAGCCACCGTGCGGCTGGTATCCGGGATGGGGATTACGACATCGATATCGTGATCGGGCCAGGTGCTCGCGAGCTTGCGCGCTAAGGACTCGCCCATGCGCATGCGCGCTTTGACCACGGAGATCCCGTCGATGATCGAATCGGGACGGGCAAGATAGACATACTCAAAGATGCACGGGGCAAACTGCTCCACCTTCGCGCACTGGTGGGTGTGTACGCGATTGCGCTTGAAGTCGACGAACACGGCCTCGCCCGGGCCGACGTCGCGAACCCGCCGAAAACCGAGCACATCGATAGCCACGCTTT
>JBOHHR010000174.1:0-4304 GCA_050725475.1 Gammaproteobacteria bacterium
GGTGTGACCCCACTCATTGAGGCCTACGTTCGGGAGGATCATGAAGGGCCCGATCACCAACACCAGGTACGCCAAGGACCAGCCCTTAGAGAACTGGGGCAGACGGGTCCTCGCATACATGAACGCACCACCACCGGTGATGATGTAGATCGGGTAGCTGAGATAGAACTCGATGACGTGGCTCGGCGTGAAGTCCGTGTCGCGCGTGATGGTCTGATGCCACGTGCCGTCCTGCTCGGTGAAATAGCTGGCGCCCCAGTAAATCGCTACGCCATAGGCCAGGAGCCAGACGAAGTGATGCATGTGACGACGCAACTCTTCACGCGGATGCAGTTGATCCAGATGACGGTCACGGGTCCTATAGAGATAACCCCACAACAGTGCGGCTACCGTAACTTCGAGTATGAACTCAATGTACAGGAAGTTCATCCAATACGTGTGGAACTCCGGCGCGAATGCGTCGAGGCCCGCAGACCACCCGTACACGTGCTCATACCACCGTACCCACAAATAGAAAACACAGTAGATGGCAACCGCCAACCACATGTTTCTTTTATTGAGCAACGGCTCTTCTTGTGCGACAGCACCAGTAACTGCTTGACTTGTTGCAGCCATTTGTGCCTCCTTTTTTTATGTGGATGAGATGGAAAGTTAGGGATCCACCAGCGCACCGCGCTTTTGAATCCCACCGAACCGGCACTCATCCTTCTCGTCGAAGTCTAAGTGCACAGGTCCATGTAAGCAGCGAGTTTACCACTTGGGTAAGGCATGTCAAGCGATAATATAGAGCGGAATAAGCATCATAGACGGTGCAACAAAACCTGGGGGATCTTCTACGTAACCCTTTGATTCATTGGTTTTCATCCAGTTGGGTGAGCGTTGCACGCAGTTGCCATAACAAGCACAGACCTGGAAATGCGGCGATCAAAGAGGTAAAGAAAAACATGGGCCAGCCGAGTTCCGTAACCAAGTATCCCGCGACGGGACCGACCAGCACTCGCCCGATCGAGGCGAGCGCAGAAAGCAGCGCAAATTGCGTCGCTGTGTACCTGTGGTCACACAGCGCCATTAATAAGGCGACGAACGCGGCTGTTCCCATACCCCCGGCCAGATTTTCCAAGCAGATGACCACGACCATTCCCAGGTAATGTTTGTCGCTTACAGCCAAAACAAAAAAACCAAGGTTGGTTACCGCTTGAAGAATGCCGAACAAAAACAGCGAGCGATATAATCCCAAGCGCACCATCATCGCGCCCCCTAGCATCGCCCCCGCGAGCAGTGCCATTAAACCCATGCCTTTATTGGCTACGCCAACATCGGTAGCGGAGAACCCCAGGCCCCGGAGCAAAAAGGCACTGCTTAAGCTGGCGGAAAATGCGTCGCCTAACTTGTAGAGCACGATCAGCGCGAGCAAGCTCCAGGCACCGGAACGCGACCAAAACTCAACAAAGGGCTCGCGTACGGCACGGGCTAAAGACAAGGGTACACTCCGGCTATGTCCGGGTTCCGGGCTGACCAAAGTCGCAACGATCCCCAGAATCATCGTCGTCGCCATGACGACATAGGTTGCTCGCCAACCTATTTGATCCGACAACACCAAGGCAAGTGCTCCAGATGTCAACATCGCCATGCGATACCCCGTAACGGACACCGCGGCACCAAACCCACGCTCGGCTGGCTGCAGTATATCCGCCCGATAGGCATCGAAGGCGATGTCTTGGGAGGCCGAGAGAAACGCGACGAGCAAAGCGAAGGCCCCCAGCAGCGCCGCGTTGTCCGCCGGCGACAAACCGGCCATGGCCGCTATGCTGGCTAAGAGCCCCAGTTGCGTGAGCAGCATCCAACCCCGGCGACGGCCCAGTAACGGCAGGGCGTAGCGATCCATTAGGGGAGCCCAAAGAAACTTGACCGTATACGGCAGCCCGGTCAATGCAAACACGCCGATGGTCTTGATATCCACGCCCGCTACCGTCAGCCACGCTTGCAACGTGCCGGCTGTCAACGCTAAAGGGAGGCCCGATGAAAACCCAAGGAACAACATAACCGCGACCCGGCGGTTAATGAGCGACGATAAAGTCAAAGCTTGTGGCATGGACAAACTCAGTGGTTTTTTCGCTTTAAGTTGCGCGCGGAGCGAACTCGCTTTTTGCTTCACGCCGCCCCATCGAGGCGAGTTTCCGATCGACTGCGCCCCACGGAAGGTTCCCAAGCAAGTCGTTGTCGGACACGCCACAAATGGGGTATCCTTGTTCGCCAACACGGCTGCGCAATGCCTATCCTTGTCGGAGAACGGGTCCTACGGTGTGAGGACGCGGGGAGCGGATGGTGTTCGTCATCATCGTGGGCGACATCTATGTCGGCTGGCGATGGATGGGCAACCCTGAAAAGGAAAACAAACCCGAAGCAATAGAAGATGCCACTTAAACCGTGCGTGGCGGTCGATAATGAGGTGTGAAAAGCATGAAGAAGGTATTATTTATCATTTCCCTACTGGCGCTCGCGGCGTGTGACTTTCCCCATTCCGCGGGTAAGGGGCCCCCGCGCCCGGATAGAGGCCAGGACGGTTCACTTCCCCAGGAACAGACAACACCGGAACAGCCAACACCGGCGCCACCTGCGGGCCAATAGCATAAGATTGAGTAGCATGGGAGAAGCCGCCAAGCTGCTCCCGTAGGCTTCGCAGAGCCAGAGAGAACCGCGAAGAAAAGAGCGGGAATTTAGCCCGCTCTTTTCCTGCGAGGTTATATCGTTGATCGGGTAGGTCGATGGCACCGAGATCGGTCGCGGCAACTCTTTCCTACTTAGACTGATATTCCCCACCCTCCAACTGGAAGTTGGCGTCTGTGATCTTCCAGTCGTTGCCTTGCTTCGCGAGCTTGATCGTATCTGCGCGCAACCGGCGAGCCGTCTTTTTGTCGAGCTTAACCACCGCCGTATCGCCCTCTTGTTTGACATCCATTTTTAGCTCAGCCAAAGGAAGGCCCCTTATATCACTGCTTACTTTGAGCCTGTTTTTCGAAAGGGCCGCGAACTGGGCGGTCGCGGAATCTGCGAATATCTCCTTCACCCCAGAGAAATCGTCTTTCTCGATCAAGTTCATCATCTGCTTGATTGCATTATCAGGCGTCGACTGATCGAAGTCGACTTTGCTGCTTGCATCATGTGCTGTACCGCACCCCACTAACACCAATCCCAAGATTACGCATAAAGCATGTAATTTCAATCGCATTTCTCCATCCTCAACTTTTTCTGTTCTTGAACTTTCTAAAGGAGAGACCGGGATCGACAAGGCCATGTCTAACCTCGAGCCCCCAATCCTTCTACCGCCCGCGGATTTTACTGTGTCGATAAGGAAAGCTCAACAAAGCAACTGTGCGATCAAAAGCGATAATTCAGTGTGACCCTGACTGCACGGGGCTCCACCGGATGGACGTAGAGATCGCTTACACCCTCGGCCGGTTCACCCGCCAGGCGGGAATCGAAAAAGTAGGCGATATCAAAATCTTCAGAATCAAAGAGGTTAAAAACGTCAAGCTGCAGGCTCAGGTCTTCGCGCAGGCGGTAACCCCCTTGGAGATTAACCACGGTGGTCGATCCCGCTTCGACGCGGCCGTCCTCTATGAGCGGAACATCACCGAAGTGGCGCAGGCGCAACGCCCCGAAAATACCGTTCGGGAAATCCACCGCGCCACCGGCGGTGATCACCCGCCCCACCGAGTTCGGGATCTCGTCATCCGCAACATCGGTGAATTCGGCTTTGGTAAAGGCCACATCGAGATCCAAGGTCAGCCAGTCGGTGACCTGGTAGAAATTAGCCCACTCCACCCCGTAGCGGCGACTCTCGCCGCTCGCCTCCGTGGTGCCGGCATCGCCCACGAACACGAGCTCCGAATCCAGCTCCAGGTACCACAGTCCCAGGGTAGACTGCAGCCCCGGCACAAAGCTTGTGCGTAAACCCACCTCGGCTCCCTGGGATTCGACCAAGGGATCCACCGGCTCCACCGCATCACCCGTTTTGGGATCAATCCTAATCGTGGTGCCCCGCGCATCATTGCTGTGAAACCCCCTACCGAGGTTGAGATAAAGCTCCGTTTCATACCAGGGACCAAACACCAAGCCAAGCTTGGGGCTAAATTGGGCGTCGCCCTCATCCCCGGAATTTTGGGCTATGGTCTCGCTATCGACATCGAAGCGGAAATAATCTCCACGCAGTCCAAGCACGGTGCGGAACCACCGAAGCCATTGGGTTTCGTTTTTAAGGTATAAACCGACGCTCGTCTCCTGGACTTCGTCCTCACGGACGG
>JBOHHR010000175.1:0-2615 GCA_050725475.1 Gammaproteobacteria bacterium
CAAAGTACAACCCACCCAAGCAGAGACCACTGATCCAAAGTAACTGCCAGGCGAAGATATCGAACGAACCGAGCACAACCGGCCCAAAAGGTCTGGCCCATTGCTCGAAGGCATGTTTAAGCCCAAACTGCGCTGCAAGCCACACCAGCAAGCTTGCAGCCATAATAGGCCACCAACCGCGGTCGTGGGCCACACTCAGGGTCAATGGTGTGAGCAAAAGACCGATGACATAAATCGGCAAGATATCGAAGAACGCCGGCTGAAACAGCAGCAGGACGCTCGACAGCAGGGCCGCCGCTGCCGGTTCGGCATGCCAATCGTCGAAGATCATGGTTACCGGACCCGTGTCGCTTGGTCCCAGCAAGGCGACGAGCAGGACTCCGCCTATGAGGAGACCCAGATGGCAGAGATACACCTGCCCGGCTCGCCGCCATGCCCGTCGACGCATGCCGAGATAGCCGTCGCTGATAAAGCGCTTTCCATACACCAGGGCGGCTACAAAGCCCGAGAGCAGGATAAACCCCTCTGCTGATGTGGCGAAGCCGAAAGGCGCCGCCGTAAAATAAGACAGCGGCGTACCGAGGTGGCTGGTGAGCATGACCACCAACAGAAACCCGCGCAGGGCATCGAGCCGTACGTCACGCTGGATAGCCGTTTGAGTCATGTAGGGACGAGTGCTTCCGAAATCAGATCTTGTCGCTTACCTGTCCGGGGTAGCAGCGCTTTGGCTCTAGTCCGCATTTCTCCGACCGGCTCATAGCGGAGGGCGCATATCTTCAATTAAGTAAACGGCGTTGCGCGCTTAGGCTGTGCCCTCTGGGCCAAGATTTGCTCCATGGTGCCGGGAAAATCACGTTCTTGCAAGGTCGGCGCGATGGGCGCAGTTTACGGGAACGTTAGCGAGCTACCCTCGGGATAAAGCTCAACAAAGGGAACATATGATGCGTTAGCGACGCTTACCCTGACAACGGAAGGGTGCGCGTATAAAATGTCCAGTGAATCACAATAAGATAACGATAAATCGAATGAAAAACCATGCCTCGCTACCAATCTGACCGCCGGGCAGATATCCCCCCGTGCACCGGTGTTCTCCTGGTAAACGTTGGCACTCCTGAGGCGCCGACTCCGGCGGCGGTTCGGCGCTACCTTGCGCAATTCCTTGCAGATCCGCGGGTGGTCGAGCTTCCACGCCTGCTGTGGTGGCCGCTTTTGTACGGGCTTGTGCTGCCAACCCGCGCCCAGCGTTCGGCCGCTGCTTATAAAGCGATCTGGAGCGAATCCGGCTCGCCGCTATTGATGCTATCGGAGCGCTTGACGGAAAAGCTGCAGCGCACACTGGAACGCAAAGCTATGGATCGGGTAAAAGTGGCATTGGCTATGCGCTACGGCAAACCCACGATCGCGGCCGGTTTGGAAGCGCTGCGCGTGGCGAATATGGAGCGATTGCTGGTGTTTCCCCTTTATCCCCAGTACGCGGCCCCTAGCACGGGATCCGCGTTTGATGCCGTAACCGACTGCCTCAAGAGCTGGCGGCGATTGCCCGAGATCCGCCTGATCAATGGCTATCACGATCACCCGGCTTACATTCGCGCCCTGGTGAACTCCGTGCGCGCCCAATGGACCAAGGACGGGCAACCCGAGCGTCTGCTTTTTTCCTTTCACGGCCTACCCCAAAAATACGCGCTGGCCGGTGATCCCTACCGCTGGCAGTGCGAAGAAACCGCTAAGCTGGTGGCGGGCCAGCTCAAACTGGCGGACGGGAGCTGGGGGCTCAGCTACCAATCGCGGTTTGGGCCTACAGAATGGCTTAAACCCTACACCGATCAGATGTTGCGAGAATGGGTGCGGGAGGGCATCAAAAGCGTCGCAGTCGTTTGCCCTGGCTTCGCCGTCGACTGCCTGGAAACCTCGGAGGAAGTGAACATCCGCTACCGCCAGGCATTCCTTGACGCGGGAGGCGAGAAATTCAGCTATATTCCCGCGCTGAACGACAGCGAGGACCACGTCGATGCGCTGGTTGAAGTAGTGATGAAAAGGCGCGGCCGCGCGGGGTAGGAGGAGTGTTCCGTACCGTTGACGATGCGCCCGTCGAGGAAGTTCGAATATTACAGTAATCATCGTTGGCGTCTCCGATGCCCAGCGCGTATAACGGTAGGCTTGTGACCTGGGCGCATGGCTTTCAGGAGGCGGGTATGCCACCACCCCTCGCGGGACTGCCCCTGCCGTCGGCTAGTAGTTTTCATCATCATGGTTATACTTACTATCGATGACCAGGTTCTCCTACAGAGGACTTTTCCCCCTCAGTTCATGCCCATGTCGGGCGTACGCGAATGCTTCAAGAGGGACGCGCCAAAAAGCGGCGCGCCCCTGATCTTTGGCGTTTCGGAGCATACCCAATCATGCGCCGCTATATCTTCATGCTGAGCCTGCTGCTTGCCGGGTCTGCAGCGCCGACGTGGGCATTGTGGAAATGGCGCGGCGGCTGGCGGATCGCCGCAGCAGTTCCAGCTGTATTGATGGCGTTCGTCGTCCTGAGAATCGTGGTAGATGCAGCACGCGACCCGACGTCGCATAACCTGTGGCCATTTGAGATTCTGGAGTTCGGAATGGTCAGC
>JBOHHR010000176.1:0-9921 GCA_050725475.1 Gammaproteobacteria bacterium
GCGTAGACCCGGCCGGTGGCGGCCGGATGCAAGGTCAGTAGCCAGACAAAGAGCGCAAGGCTCGCCGCAGCGGGCAGCAACAACCAGATCGAGCCGTGCCGGCGCAGCCACAGGTAGGGGAGAAAGCAGCCAACGATCTCAGCCAGTGCGGTGGTGACGAACAGCAAGGCGGTTTTCAGCACGGCCATGCTACCTCTGGGATAATGTGAGTTGCAAATGGGAGAGTACCCCGTGCTCAAAGTGTCACAGAAAGAATGCAGCGTTTCCACCTCTTAAGGCGCAATGGACCCTCTTTCGGACTCATGCGGGTTAGGCGATTTCCGTTAGGGACGGCAAATTCGCTATGATCGGCGCTAACACACTCGCAAGTCCGCGCTATGGAACTCTCACTGATAACCGCGCTGTCCCCAGTAGATGGACGCTATGCCGAGAAGACCGCGGTCTTGCGCGGGTTATTCAGCGAATACGGTTTGATACGCTATCGGGTCATGATCGAAGTGCGTTGGCTGCAGGCACTGGCTGCGCATTTACCGGATGCAGACTTGCCCGCCCCACCGCTCGGGCGAACGGGATCTTGGATGCAATCGTCTCGAACTTCGATATCGAATCTGCGGTACGCGTGAAAGCACTGGAGCGCACCACCAACCACGACGTAAAAGCGGTGGAGTATTTTCTAAGGGAGAAAATCGCGCCTGATCCCGAGCTTGCGCCAATGACGGAGCTCATCCATTTCGGTTGCACCTCGGAAGATATCAACAATCTCGCGTATGGGCTGATGCTGCACGACGCGCGCACCCGGGTCCTGCTACCGAAGATGGATGAGTTAAGCCAAGCTGTCACCGGATTGGCGCACCGCTATGCCGGCCTAGCCATGCTTGCGCGCACCCACGGTCAGCCCGCCTCTCCGACCACGCTGGGCAAAGAGCTGGCGAATTTCGCGCATCGGCTGAGAAGGCAACGCCAACAGCTTGCCCAATGCGGCATCCTGGGCAAGTTCAACGGGGCGGTCGGTAATTACAACGCTCAACTGGTCGCATTCCCAGACTGTGATTGGGTCGGGCTGTCAGAGCAATTCGTCTGTGGCTTAGGGCTAGCATGGAATCCTTACACTACTCAGATCGAACCCCATGATTACATGGCCGAGCTGTTTAGCGCCATCATCCGGTTCAACACCATCCTGATCGATTTCTGCCGCGATATTTGGGGATACATCGCCTGGGGCTATTTCCGGCAAAAAACCGTCGCCACGGAGGTTGGCTCTTCCACCATGCCGCACAAGGTCAACCCTATCGATTTTGAGAACGCGGAGGGCAATCTCGGGATCGCAAACGCCTTGCTGGGCCACTTGGGGCTCAAGCTACCGATATCGCGTTGGCAACGCGATCTTACGGATTCCACCGCGTTGCGCAACGTGGGTGTGGCGCTGGCGCATAGCCTTCTAGCCTATGCTTCCTGCTTAAAGGGCATACAAACGCTGGAGGCCAATCCCGAGCGCATGGCCCAAGACTTGGAGCAAGCGTGGGAGGTGTTGGCGGAGCCTATTCAAACGGTGATGCGGCGCTACGGGATCCCGCATCCCTATCAGCGGTTGAAGGAGCTAACCCGCGGTCAGCCTATCTCTCGAGAGCAGATCCGGGATTTTGTGCAAGCCTTGGAGATCCCCGTGGAAGCCAAAGAGCGGCTGCTCAAATTGACCCCCGCCCTTTACACTGGAAACGCGCAAGCGATGGCGGAGGACATATAATTATGGCTCTTCCGCAGAATCTGCGGGTGGTCTCCTTGACAAGACCGGCGAGCGGCTTAGGAACATGGGCGACCAAGCGAGGCTGGGGTGGATATCGGCTCTGGGTATTGAATACGCGCGGGTGTCATCGAGCCGCCCAAGGCTTCGCCGGACGGTCCAGGAGGCGCCCAGCCCCGCATGGTCGCGAGGCTCTGCCGCTCGCCGGTCTTGTCAAGGACGTAGCCGCCTACGGCGGGACCACCGTTCTGCGAAAGAGCCATATTTCTCAAAAGCCACCCAACAAGGTCAGACGACAATGAACGAATTTGAGCATTGCGTATTGGGGGAGACCGCGGAGTTGCTTCGCGTTGAGAGCAGCGAGGAGTTGCGCAGGGCATCGTTGCACATGGTTCAGCAGTGCAGGCGGCAGCTCGACCTGGTCAGCCGGCACCTCGACCCTGCCGTCTACGATACCCCCGCTGAGTTCCAGGACGCGCTTAAGGATCTGGCGCTACGCAGCCGTCATTCGCAGATCCGCATCGTGATCCTGGATCCGCAGCCGCTGATCAGCGAGGGGCATAGGGTTTTGGACTTAGCCCAACGTCTAAGCAGCGTCGTTCATTTGCGGACACCGGCCGAAGAGCACCGGCATTTCAATGAGGCGTTTCTGGTCGCGGATGGCACGGGGGTGATCTATCGCAAGCTTTCGGACCGTTTTGAGGGCAGGGTAAGTTTCGATGATCGGTCCGAAGCCCTAGAGTTAGGGCGGCGCTTCGAAGAGATCTGGGACAAAGCCCTGCCCGATCCCAATTTTCGCCGCCTTGGCCTTTGAAGTGACGGAGATCAGGAGCTACCGCGGCGGGCCGGTTCTTTCTGCTTTTCGCCTCGAGCGGGTACGGGAAATCGTGGCTAAGGCCGTGCCCGATATTTCCCAGTTGTTCGCCGAGTGGGTGCACTTCGCGCGGCTGAGTGACCCGCTGACCGGACCAGAAGAGGACTGCCTCACGGCTTTGCTCGGTTACAGCGGCGCGGCGGTCGAAGCCCCAGCAGAAGCCCAGCTACTGCTTGTTGTTCCGCGCCTCGGCACTGTGTCGGCATGGTCCAGCAAGGCGACAGATATCGCCCACAACTGTGGCTTGACCAAGGTATTGCGCCTGGAGCGGGCCGCTGCCTGGTATGTCACCGTTGCGGGACGACCGCAGGATGCCGAGTTTGTTTGGAAAACCCTTCCAGCCTATCTGCACGACCCCATGACGCAAACCGTGCTGCCCGATTGGGGAGAGGCAGAAAGGCTTTTCGGGAGCGCCGTTCCGCGGCCCTTGAGCAGCGTGCCGTTTCGCACCGGTGGGCGTCAAGCGCTGATCAAAGCGAACACCGAGCTGGGGCTCGCACTCTCTGATCAGGAGATCGATTACCTTTCGGAGAACTTCGCGGCTCTGGAACGAGATCCTACCGATGTGGAGTTGATGATGTTCGCGCAAGTGAACTCCGAGCATTGCCGCCACAAGATCTTCAACGCGCAATGGATGGTGGATGGACAAACCCAAGATCGTTCCCTGCTGGGCATGATCAAGCACACCCATGCGCAACATGCAGGCGGGGTGCTGTCGGCTTACATGGACAACGCCGCGGTGACCAGCGGGTATGCCTCAAGCCGCTTCTTCCCGTCACCCGAGGACGGGTGTTATGGGTACCAGCCCGAGCACGTGCACATTCTCGCGAAAGTCGAAACCCACAACCATCCCACGGCCATTTCTCCGCATCCGGGCGCGGCCACCGGCGCGGGAGGGGAGATCCGCGATGAAGCGGCGACAGGCCGAGGGGCTAAGCCCAAGGCGGGACTGGTCGGTTTTTCGGTGTCCAACCTGCGCATCCCGGGGTGGGAGCAACCCTGGGAGCAGGACCACGGCAGGCCCCGTTGGCAGGCTTCGGCAGTGCAGATCATGCTGGAAGGCCCCATCGGCGCGGCTTCTTTCAACAATGAGTTTGGCCGTCCCGCGCTGTGCGGGTATTTCCGCAGCTTCGAGCAGGCACAGACCACGGACGGGGAAGAGCAGATCCGCGGCTACCATAAGCCGATCATGCTCGCCGGCGGGATAGGGAACATACGCCTAGAGCACATTGCTAAGTTTTCCCTTGCCCCTCAAGCCAAAATCGTGCTCTTGGGTGGTCCCGCCATGCTGATCGGTTTGGGCGGGGGCGCTGCGTCCTCAAGGGCGGCCGGGAGCAGCGATGAAGCGCTGGACTTCGCTTCGGTGCAGCGCGATAACGCGGAGATGCAGCGCCGTTGTCAAGAGGTTATCGATTGCTGTTGGAGCCTGGGCGAGAAGAACCCCATCCTAGCGATCCACGACGTGGGGGCGGGTGGTCTGTCGAACGCAGTGCCGGAGTTGCTTGCTGCGAGTGGCCGTGGCGGTTCATTCGCGCTCCGGGACATCCCCTCTGCCGATCCCGGACTGTCACCGCTTGAACTGTGGTGCAACGAGGCACAGGAGCGTTATGTGCTCGGCATAGCGGCTGAAGGCCTCTGGCTTCTCGAGCGGATCTGCCAGCGCGAGCGCTGCCCTTACGCCGTTATTGGAGAGGCCACGGCAGAAGGCCGCTTGGTACTAAGCGATCAACCGGATAGGCCCAAGCCTATAGATATCCCCATGCGTATGTTGTTCGCTGACCCGCCAAAGCGCCATATCGCAGTGGGTTCCAAAGATAAGCATATTCCACCCTTGCACCTGCCGGAGATAACGATTGTGCAAGCCGCCGAACGCGTGCTGCGGCTTCCTACCGTTGCCGATAAACGCTTTCTGATAACGATCGCCGATCGCAGCGTTTCGGGGCTGGTGGTTCGCGATCAGATGGTCGGTCCCTGGCAGATTGCAGTCGCCGACTGCGCGGTCACGGCCAGCTCTTTTCGAGGCTTTACCGGGGAGGCGATGGCTGTGAGTGAGCGCACCCCCGTTGCCTTGCTTGACCCCCGGGCTGCGGGGCGGCTCGCAGTAGGTGAGGCGATCACCAACATCGCCGCCGCTCGTATCCTCAAGCTGGGGGACGTGATCCTGTCCGCTAACTGGATGGCCGCCAGCGGTCACGGGGAGGAAGACCGATACCTATTTGACACCGTGCGGGCGGTGGCGATGGAGCTGTGCCCTGTCCTGGGTCTGTCCATACCCGTGGGCAAGGACTCGCTGTCCATGAAAACGGTGTGGCAGGAAGGGGGTAGGGAAAAATCCGTGGTCGCACCCCTTTCCCTGATCGTCTCTGCCTTCGCACCGGTGGCCGATGTGCGCCTATCACTCACGCCACAACTCAAGACCGATGCGGGGGAGACCGATCTGATCCTGATCGATCTAGGGCGGGGCAGGAACCGGTTAGGCGGATCGTGCCTGACCCAGGTTTACAACCGAGTGGGTGGCGTGCCTCCCGATCTCGATCAGCCGGAAGACCTAAAGAGCCTCTTTCGTTGCATCCAGTTGCTGAACGAGATGGGTTTGCTTTTGGCCTACCATGACCGCTCGGACGGTGGCTTATTCGTAACCTTGTGCGAAATGGCTTTGGCGGGGCGCGTGGGCATAGCGGCAGACTTGAGCCTTTTGGGCGAGGATCCGCTCGCGATAGTGTTTAGCGAAGAGCTGGGCGCCGTTATCCAGGTACGATGCGAAGACACTGCGGGCGTACTAACGCTGTTCCGCTCCAGTGGGTTGGAAGGGAACACGCATATTTTTGGGCGCATACAGCCTGCCAAGCGGATCGATCTCACGTTTCAGAATAGGGAGGTATACGCCCACGATCTGATGACGATCCAAGCGCGCTGGTCCGAGTGCTCGTATCGGATGCAGACGTTGCGAGACCATCCGGAATGCGCACGGCAGGAGTATGAGGGACTCCAGGATCAACACGATCCGGGTTTAAACCTCGCGCTGAGCTTCGCGCAGCCGGTTGGGCCTTTTGTCGGCCGGGGAGCGAAGCCCAAGCTGGCCGTTTTGCGCGAGCAAGGGGTCAATGGGCAGGTGGAAATGGCAGGAGCGTTTGAGCGTGCGGGGTTTGACTGCATCGATGTGCACATGAGCGATTTGATCGAGGGTCGCGTCACCCTGACCGGTTTCCAAGGGCTGGCCTGTGGCGGCGGCTTTTCCTATGGCGATGTTCTGGGAGCGGGAGGCGGCTGGGCAAAATCCATCCTTTATAACGCCCGCGCGCTGGAGGAGTTCTCGCGCTTTTTTCTGAGACCCGATACATTTACTTTGGGTGTATGCAACGGTTGCCAGATGCTCGCTCAGCTAAAGGCGCTGATCCCGGGTGCCGAAGCTTGGCCGGGGTTTATCCGCAACCTATCGGAGCAGTTTGAGTCCCGGCTGGTAATGGTGGAGGTGCTGGACTCCCCTTCCATCCTTCTGCATGGTATGGGGGGGTCCCGTCTTCCGGTCGTGGTGGCTCACGGCGAAGGTCGAATCGCAGCTACGCACAGCCGGCAGGTCGATGATCTCGTGCAGGGAAGAATAGCGATCCTGCGCTTTGTCGACAATCATGGAAATCCAAGCGAGCGCTACCCGGCCAATCCAAACGGCTCTATCGGAGGGATCAGCGGCCTCACCACCCAGGACGGGCGGGTGAGCATCCTCATGCCCCATCCGGAACGCTTGTTCCTGAGCAAGCAGTACTCCTGGTTGCCCCGGGATTGGCGGCATGGAGAAGGACCCTGGATGCGTTTGTTTCATAATGCCAGGCGTTGGGTTTCGGGCGCTTGATACGATTGAGATTTATGTCTATGTTTGAACGTAGCGGTTTTATTCTTCGCTCTTCTGGGCTGGGCCCAGAACGGCTTTGGGGTGACTGACGATGGGTGCTGATAAGAGATGGCTGCGGACCATAATCCTGCTCCTCGGCGCGGTGCTTTTCACGGGGTGTGCCACAACCAACGGTTTGATTCCCTTTACCCACGACCTGCGCCATATTCACGGCTTAGGGAACGAAGACCTAATGCAGCTACAATATTACTTAGCCGAGCCTATCGTCTTGTACCGCAGTGACGTCTCTGGGGGATCCACCGTCAGCGACGGGAAATTGATCACCCAGGGCGACAGTGTGGTCGATGAAATCGTGGTAGACGAGGGTACCCCTGGGGTCGCAGTCGACGCGGGTGATAACTGGGTAGTGATAAGTTTTGAGCAAGGGGCAAGCGCGCTGCCTTTTAGCTCCGACGAGGCGCATCGTGCGGAGTGGAGCGGCATATATTCACTTTCCGGCAGTGCTTGGAGCGACGGCATCGGCAGCGTGGAGTATGATGGAAAGATCTATTCCGCGATCCGGGACAGCGGGTTTGCTTACTTGCTGATCGATAAAGAAAGTCTGTCAAAGGTGGTGAAGAACAAACGTTCACTGGAGGGACGCCTGCTGGGAGGGGCGCAATCGCTTTAGTCTTTTTCGTAGCGCCAAAGCCAAGGGGTTCGTTAAAGCATTTTTGGGAACTGCCCCCTGGCTTTGGTGTTTGAGTGAACGAATTTCCATTTTACGCCGCCTTGCTCATGGGCCTGATCGAAGGCCTGACGGAATTCCTTCCCATCTCCAGCACCGGTCACTTAATCATCGCAGGCGATCTACTGGGGTTAGCTTCGGAAAAAGCCACGACCTTTGAGATCTTTATCCAGCTGGGCGCCATCCTGGCGGTGTGCTGGCATTACCGCAGCAAGCTCACGCAAGTGACCGTGGGGATCACGCGCGGTGGCCAGGCCGCCAGAGGCTTTGTCTTGAATTTGCTCCTCGCGTTCATGCCGGCCGCCTGCTTAGGCGTTCTATTTCATGAGGCGATCAAGACACACTTGTTCCATCCGGCCAAGGTGGCGATCGCCCTGGTCGTGGGCGGACTGGTGATACTCTTTATCGAGCGCCGAGAACGTCGGCCCAAAATATGCGCTGTCGATGACCTGCGCTGGGTGGACGCGCTTAAGATCGGTTGTGTTCAGGCCTTAGCGCTGATCCCCGGCACGTCCCGCTCCGGGGCGACCATCATCGGCGGACTGGTGTTCGGCCTGTCGCGACAAGCCGCCACGGAGTTTTCATTCTTTCTCGCCATCCCCACTATGCTGGCAGCGACGCTCTACGCCTTGGCCAAGGGTTGGCACGCGCTGGGCTCACAGGATATCGCGATCTTCGCGTTTGGCTTTCTGGCATCTTTTATCAGCGCTTTATTGGCCGTGAAGGGCCTCCTGCACTTTGTCGCCAACCATAGTTTCCGAGTGTTCGGGTATTACCGGATCGCCTTCGGTTTGCTCACACTGTTATACTTTTCACGTTGAGCGCGCCCAAAAGGTGCACGCACGTTCTCCGCATTAAGGCATTGAATGTCAGAACTCTCGACAGCACCCCAGAAGCCCCCTGCAATAAGCAAACTGCTCCTATCGCGGTTGTTTTTCTTCGGTGTGTTCTTTCTGCTTCTGTATCAGCTTCTGGGTTTGTTGGCTCCCTTTTTTACCCCCCTTATGAGCGCAATCACGCTCACCCTGATTTTTTATCCCATCTATGTGAGCATCACAAACCTTATCAAGAGCCGAAATATAGCGGCCTTGGTGAGCACCCTGCTTGCTCTGGTCACTATCATCGTGCCCTTGCTCTTTGCGGTATGGCTGCTGGTTAAGGAGGCGGCGGAGGTGTTCCCCGCCGCTAAAGCGTGGATGGGAACTCAGGCCGTCGTGGAGGATGGATCTTTGGGCAGCAAACTCCCGCCCTTCTTAGCCGGTGCGTGGACCGAGATCCACGAGTTTCTCGCCATCTGGCAGTTGGACCTGGAAGAAATCGTTCTTAACACCATACGCGAGCTTGGAAACGAAATCACAGGGTTCGGAGCGCGCATGGTGCGAAATGTGGTGCTCACCGTGTTCGACGTAGTGGTGTTAGTTATGGCTCTTTTTTTCTTCTTCCGCGATGGGACACGCATCGTCTGGTGGACTGTCGAGCTCATACCCTTGGAACGGGAAAACAAGGAACTGATCGTTCAAGGTCTAGGCCGAACTATATCCGCAGTCGTGCGCGGGATCTTCATCACCGCCGTGCTGCAAGGGATGCTGGCCGGGGCCGGATTCGCTTTCGCGGGGATCGGGTTTCCCGTGTTATTAGGGTTCACCACAGCCTTCATGGCCTTGATCCCGTTTCTCGGGGCGACTTCGGTGTGGCTGCCGGTCGCGATCGTTTTGCTTCTTAAGGGAACGAATTGGTATGGCCATTATAGTGGCTCTGTGGGGGGCGTTCGTGATCAGCTTGGTGGATAATGTGTTGCGCCCGGTGTTGATCGGCGAGGTAACACAGCTTCCGACCTTGCTGCTTTTTCTCGGGATTTTGGGTGGGCTTCAGGCGTATGGATTCATCGGCTTGTTGGTAGGCCCGCTATTGATCGCGAGCGTGTTTGCCTTCATCAAAATCTATCAGCAGTACTACCACGTGGCCAAACCGACATAGGCGTATTCAGCAAGTGAGGGTAAATTTCTTTACAGCAAACGAGGACCGGACGATGAAAAAAGCATGGGCAGGTAAAGCGGGTTTATGGCTGGCGATGTCATGGGCATGGACCGGCATGGCACTGGCACAAGAAGTCACGGTCTATAAGAGCCCAACTTGTGGCTGCTGTACCAAGTGGGTAAAGCACGTGGAGGCAAGCGGGTTTACCGTCGAGGCCCGCGACGTGCTTGACGTCAACCCCTACAAGCAGAAATTGGGACTACCTTTAGGGTTAGGCTCCTGCCACACGGCCGTCGTTGACGGCTATCTCATCGAGGGCCATGTGCCGTCGGAGGATATTCGGCGGCTGCTGCACGAGCAGCCCGAGGCCAAAGGACTGGCGGTGCCCGGCATGCCCATGGGCTCTCCCGGTATGGAGGGTCCGCGCAAAGATCGCTACGAGGTGCTGCTGATCGACAAGGAAGGCCGGACGTCTGTCTATGTGCGGCATTGAACCGGCATCTCTCGGCTTTGGGACGGCCAGGCGAGCAACGCTCAATGACGGCGTTGGCCTGTCTCCTAATAGAGACAGAATCTATTAGTTTTTTGGTTGCCTGATGCCATCTGTGAAACGGGAGATTCACTAAGGACCTGTCAGTAAATAACCTTTACAAAGCGTGACCCTAATGGTACTGTCCATAAGCCATGGAGAACGAAGCCGCGCGTGGGGCGAGGTACGAGACGCTCTTCCAGCATTTGGACGAGCGGCAGCG
>JBOHHR010000177.1:0-5166 GCA_050725475.1 Gammaproteobacteria bacterium
GACCAAACCCGTCTCGAGATCGGCGATCGCAATACCCTACGGGAATACTGCACCATGAACCGCGGCACGGTCCAAGGCGGGGGGGTAACGCGGATCGGGAATGATAACTGGATCATGGCCTATGTGCACATCGCCCACGATTGCATCGTCGGCAACCATACGGTGTTCGCCAATAACGCTTCCCTCGCCGGTCATGTGGTAGTCGATGATCACGCCATTTTGGGTGGGTTTTCAGCCGTACACCAATATTGCCGCGTGGGCGCGTACAGTTTCTCTGCGATCGCCACCGTGATCACCAAGGACGTGCCGCCTTACATCTTAGTGTCGGAAAACCCAGCCAGAGCCCACGGAGTAAATCGGGAAGGGTTGCGGCGCAACGGTGTTGAAGCGGAGAGCATAGAAGCGATACGCCGCGCGTACCGCGTGCTTTACCGGCAGAATCTCCTGTTGAAGGAGGCTATAGGGCGCTTAGAAGAGATGGCGCTCGAGTGCGATCGGGTGGCGGTGCTGGTCGATTTTTTGAGGCGGAGCTCACGCGGCATCGTGCGCTGAGAATCCAGACCGAGGAGTCTGTCGCGATGGGCGCTTTGAAGGCCGTTGTCATGGGGGTGGGCTATCTCGGACGGTTCCACCTCGAGAAATTCACCCGTTGCGAAGGCGTAGAAGTTATCGGTGTCGTTGATACGGATTTACGGCGGGCGCACGAAGTCGGCGCCTGCTTCGGTGTGCCGGCGTACAAAGACATGGACGAGGTAGTGCTCCGTGCCGATCTGGCCTCGGTCGTGGTGCCGCCGGACGGGCATCATGAGGTTGCCCGCCGATGCCTGGAGCACGGGGTGCATGTTCTGGTGGAAAAACCGATGACACAAACCCTTGCTCAGGCGCAGGATCTCATCGATCTGGCGGCACGACAGGGTTTGGTGCTACAGGTGGGGCATCTGGAACGCTTTAATCCGGGTTTGCGCAGGCTGAGCCGCGAGCTCACCGATCCGATGTTTATCGAATGTCATCGGCTGGCGCCCTTTCAGCCGCGCGGCAGCGAGGTGGATGTGATCCTGGATCTCATGATCCACGATATCGATCTCGTGCTGAGTTGGGTGCCGAGCGAGATCCGGGAGGTACGGGCGGTGGGGGTTCCTGTGCTGACAAACGAGATCGACATCGTCAATGCACGTCTTGAATTTGCCAACGGCTGCGTGGCAAATCTCACCGCGAGCCGTGTCACCCCCAAGGCCATGCGCAAGCTCAGGGTTTTTCAAGCCGACGCCTATTTTTCCCTGGATACGCTGGCGCATAAACTGACCGTCGCACGCAAGGGATCTGCGGGCGCACCGGCGCCGATCGCGATACAGGACCTCAGTTTCGACAAAACCGACGCGTTGATGCTGGAAATCCAAGCCTTTGTGGATGCCGTGCGCGGTAATGCGCAGGTGCTGGTAACGGGAGAAGAGGGAAAACGGGCGCTTGCCGTGGCGCTCGACATCCGGCGCGGCACGGATGGCACCTTGACCCACAAAGCCCCTTTGCAGGTTCCGCTTGAATAGCATCCATACTACAGCCGTCACCGATAAAACAGCGCAGTTGGGCGATAACGTCACGGTCGGGCCTTATGTCGTCATCGAGGCCGATGTCGTGCTAGGGAATGAGTGCTGGCTCGGCGCGCACTGTGTGATCAAGCGCTACACTCGCTTGGGCCAACGAAACCGCATCGCCGAACACGCCGTCATTGGAGGAGAACCCCAAGATGTCAGCTTTCGCCCTTGCGAAAGCCGGGTGTCGGTGGGCGATGATAATTGTCTGCGGGAGGGGGTGACGATACACCGGGCGAGAAAGGCCGGGGGTGTAACGCGGATCGGGAACGGGAATTATCTGATGGCGTATGCACATATCGCCCACGACTGCACCCTGGGCGATCACGTGACCTTTGCCAACGGTGCGACTCTGGCGGGGCATGTGCACGTAGGCGACCGTGCTTTTTTATCCGGCTATGTGGTGGTCCACCAATTTTGCCGGATCGGCAGGTACGCCATGATCTCTGGCCTATCCGGGGTCAGTCAAGATTGTCTGCCCTTCGTCATCAGCGCCGGCACTCCCGCGCGCTCGTGTGGCCTGAATATGGTCGGACTTAAGCGCGGAGGATTCGATAGCGAACAGATCCGGGCGCTCAAGCACGCATATACGGTATTGCTGCGTTCCGGCGAGCCCCTGCAGAAGGCATTGCGGCGGCTTCAAGACTCTGAATCTTCTCTGGTGCAAGAGTTGCTGGCGTTCGTGCAGTCCTCGCAGCGTGGCTTCGCCCATCATCGGGAGCTGCCGGACCGGACCGAGGCCGAGTGACACGCATAGCCATCGTGGCCGGCGAACCCTCGGGCGATAGAATCGCTGCCGGCCTGATAAAGGCCTTTCGGGCCTGGGTGCCGGATGCCGTGTTCGAAGGGGTTGCCGGGCCACGCATGATCGCGGCTGGGTGCAAGGCTCTGTATCCCATGGAACGGCTCGCAGTAATGGGGATCACCGAGGTTATCCGGCGTTACCGGGAGTTGCGGAGCATGCGCGACGAGCTCGCCCGCCGTTTTGCCCAGGATGCTCCCGAGGTATTCGTGGGTGTGGACGCGCCGGAGTTTAACCTGGGGTTAGCCCATCGCTTACACCAAAAAGGGATCCGCACGGTACAGTATGTGAGTCCTCAAGTCTGGGCGTGGCGAGAGAGCCGGGTAAAGAGGATCGCACAGGCGGTAGATTTGATGCTCACCTTGTTCCCATTCGAGGAGACCTTTTATAAGCGTCATAATATTGCGGCAAAATTCGTCGGCCATCCCTTGGCCGATGAGATCCCTTTGCAGGTTGATCGCGCACAGGCGCGCGGCGCATTGGGCTTGTCTGAGGATGGAGCGATTGTCGCTTTGTTGCCGGGTAGCCGTAGCAACGAATGGCATCATCACACCGAGCCCTTTATTCGTGCGGCGGTTTGGTGCTATCGACGGGAACCGAGCTTGCGGTTCGTGGCGCCATCGGTTTCTGCCGCGGAGCGAGGTTTTGTAGAACGGTGGCGCGATCGCTTGGCGCCCGATCTCCCCCTGGCGGTACTTGATGGGCGCTCGCAGCGCGTTATCGCCGCTTCCGACGTGGTTCTCACCGTATCCGGGACGGCGACCCTGGAGACGATGCTGCTGGGAAAGCCCATGGTAGTCGCCTACCGCATGGGACGGCTGAGTTATTTGGTGGCGAGACTCCTGGTCAAGGCGCCGTTTATCGCCTTACCGAATTTACTGGCTGAACGCTGCCTGGTGCCGGAGCTGATCCAAGACGATGTGCGAGCGGAAAAACTGGGACAAGAGATCTTATCCTGGCTGAACGATCGCGATCGCGCGCTGGCCTTGCACAGCGAGTTTAGCCGGTTGCACACTCTGTTGCGGCACAGTGCCGATAGGCAGGCGGCGCAGGCGATAGCGAACATGATCCGGGTAGGGTGAAGCACTATACCGCGGGCGTAGACGAGGTGGGCCGGGGACCGCTGGCAGGCCCGGTTCTCGCCGCCGCCGTCATTCTGGACCCGTATTGTTGCATATCGGGTCTTGCGGACTCGAAGCAGCTTTCCGCCAGGCAACGGGAACGCCTGTCCGAGGAGATCAGGGAGAAGGCGCTGGCCTTTGCCCTGGGCCGCGCCGAGGTGCACGAGATCGACCGTATCAACATATTTCAAGCTACTCTGCTGGCGATGCAACGCGCGGTCGCCGCCTTACCCTGGATCCCCGCGCTCGCGTACATCGACGGTAAGCATGCGCCCGAGCTGCCTTGCGTGGCGACGGCCGTGGTCAAAGGGGACCGGCTGATCCCGGTCGTGAGCGCGGCCTCGATCATCGCCAAGGTAGCGAGAGACCGGGAAATGTCCCTGTGGCATGAGAAGTATCCGGGCTACGGATTTTGCACCAACAAGGGCTATGCTACTCAGGCGCATTTACAGGCCCTGGCCTCCTTGGGCGCCACGCCCCTGCACCGGCGCTCATTCAAGCCGGTGAGCCAGTGTTTGCAAAGTAAACTTCTTTGAGTTCCGCCAAGCGCTTATGGGCTTTGTTCACCTTCACGTGCATTCGGAATACTCCCTGGTCGATGGGCTATGCCGCATTAAGGATCTGATCGCGGCTGCGGCGCGCGCGGGAATGCCGGCGGTTGCCCTCACCGACCAAAGCAACCTGTTTGGGTTGGTAAAGTTTTATCAAAGCGCGCAGCGCGCGGGCATCAAACCGATCATAGGAGCCGATGTCTGGCTGCAGGATGAGGAGCGGGAGCAATGCAGCCGCTTAACGTTGCTCTGCCAGAGTGAGGCAGGCTATCGCAATCTTTGCCGCCTGATCACGCGCAGCTATGCAGAGGGGCAGAGGGGTGGCAGAGCTCATGTCCTAAGAGCGTGGTTTGCGGGCACTACGGAGGGCCTCATCGCGCTTTCCGGCGGCAGCGAAGGGGAAATCGGCCAGGCCTTGTCGCGAGGACGGCAACGGGAAGCCGAGCACGCTTTACAAATCCTAACAGAACTTTTTTGCGATCGCTTCTATCTTGGCGTGCACCGTTTGGGACGGGAAGGAGAAGAGGAATTCCTAGACCTTAGCCTGGAGCTCGGCCTCAAGACGAACACACCCCTGGTCGCCAGCAACGCGGTATGTTTCATCGAGTCCCACGACTATGAGGCGCACGAAGCACGGGTATGTATCAACGAGGGACACCGGCTTAACGATCCGCGTCGTGCGCGAAGATACACCCGGGCGCAATACCTGCGCAGCCCTGAGGAAATGAATAGCTTATTTGCAGAATTTCCTGAAGTGCTGGAAAACACCGTGCGGATCGCGCAACGCTGCAATCTGGAATTGACGTTCGGGGAATACCATCTCCCCAAATTTCCGGTTCCCGAGGGGGAAACCGTGGGGCACTGGTGTTGCATTCAGGCAAGAGAAGGATTACGCGAACGTTTGCAAGCACAGCAGGGACAGACGGAACAGATAAACGCTTATCGGCAACGTCTGGAAGATGAGCTTAAGGTCATTACGGAGATGGGGTTCGCCGGTTATTTCTTGATCGTGGCGGATTTCATTCATTGGGCTAAGGAGCATGGGATCCCGGTCGGTCCGGGGCGCGGCTCGGGCGCCGGTTCTTTGGTTGCCCATGCGCTCG
>JBOHHR010000178.1:0-7643 GCA_050725475.1 Gammaproteobacteria bacterium
CGCAGGAACCGGAGTGTATAGTGAAATACATGAGGATTGTTGCGCGCCATCCCTGGCGCGCACCCTGCGGGCCGCCGATTGCGTTCCCAATCCGCTCCCGGCGGATTGGTCCGAGCACCGCCGGAACGCGAGATCCCGAGCGCAGTAGATTTTTTCACAAGCTCTGAATGAAGCCCGTCATCGCGATCATCGGTCGTCCAAACGTCGGCAAGTCGACCTTGTTCAATGCCCTCACGCGCTCCCAAGATGCCCTGGTTGCCGATACCCCTGGCCTTACCCGGGATCGCATCTTCGGGGACGGGCACCTTGGGGGCCGGCCCTATATCCTGGTGGACACGGGCGGGCTCACGGATGGCCCAGCGCTCCTTCCGACCCTTGTTTCGCAGCAAGCACTGCGCGCGGCGGCGGAAGCGGATGCCGTGATTCTTGTCGCAGACGCGCGCCAGGGGCAGAACCCGGCGGACAGCACCATCGCAGAGAAACTGCGACGCCTGGGAAAGCCGGTTTTTCTCGCCCTTAACAAGACGGAAGGCCTGGATCCGGACCAAGCGGCTGCCGATTTCTACGCTCTGGGGATGGGCCAGCCACTACTCATCGCCAGTGCGCATGGACAAGGCTTGGAGGCGCTCATGGAGGCGGTGCTCGCTCCCTTTGCGCACAAGCTACCCGATCCCTATGCCGAGATCCCTGCTGGCGTCATTCGCCTGTCCGTGATCGGGCGACCCAACGTGGGCAAATCCACCCTCATCAACCGCATGCTGGGCGAGGATCGCATGCTCGTGTTTGACCAACCGGGCACCACGCGAGACAGTGTGGCGACACCGTTGCGCCGGGGCAGGCAAGATTACTTACTAATCGACACAGCGGGTGTCCGGCGGCGCTCCCACGTCTCGCAACGAATAGAGAAACTGAGTGTGATAAAGACCTTGCAAGCCGTAGAGCGCTCCGATGTGGCGCTGTTGTTGATCGACGCCCAGGAGGCGGTAACGGAACAGGACGCATCACTGCTTGGCATCATGATCGAGAGGGGGCGCGCGCTGGTGGTCGCCGCGAACAAGTGGGACGGGCTCGATAGCTCTCAACGCCAAAGGATCCGAGGGGAGATCGAGCGCAAACTTCGTTTTGTCGCGTTCGCCGAAATCCACACTATTTCCGCCCTCCATGGCAGTGGCGTGGGAATGCTGTTTCCCGCCATCGAACGCGCCTACGCTTCCTCGGTGGTACGAGTGCCCACACCTGAGTTGACCCGCATTGTCGGCGAGGCCGTCAGCAAGCACCCCCCTCCTCTAGTACGCGGACGCCGCATTAAGCTGCGCTACGCCCATATGGGCGGCCAGCAACCACCCACCGTGGTAGTACATGGCAACCAGACCGATTCCGTGCCCGATTCTTACCGGCGCTATTTAGAGAACGCGATCCGAAAAGCCCTGCGTCTAACCGGTACCCCCATACGCATTGCGTTTAGGCGCGCGCCTAATCCGTATGCGGAGTAGGCGCTAGTAGCCTGAAAGAAACCTTGGTTGGTTCAGACCAAGGCTATGGTATCTCGGGCCTGGTGTTGAGCGAAGCGGTACCATCCCTTTGCTCCGTCACCGCAAGCAAGGACGCGGAGTCATCCCGATCGATTCCCCCGTGAAGACCTCTCCCCACCGTAGTGAGTTTGACGGGACTGCGATGCTGAAGCCTGTCGCGTCGCGCTAAGACCTCCCTCAACGCGTCCTCGATCACTGACGTTAGCGTTTTCCCGTTCTCATGTGCATACTGTTTAGCCTTCGCCGACAGTTGTTCATCAAGACGAACGGTTATCGAGCCGGTTTTTTTGGCCATTATAGGTTTCTAGCGTGCGATCGATAAGAAGCGGGCAGAGCACACAGATCTACAAACGCCTGCTGAGCTATGTTAGGCCCTACTGGCGTACTTTCGGGGTCGCGATCGCAAGCATGGCCCTGTTAGCCCTGAGCGCACCCGCTCTGCCCGCCCTGCTGCAACCCCTACTCGATGGGAGCTTTGTGGCCAAAGATCCCACCGCCCGCTGGCTGATCCCCAGCCTGATCATCCTTGTATTCCTGATCCGCGGGGTCCTGAGCTATATCGGGGACGTAACGGTACAGTGGGTGAGCCAAAAGGTGGTGATGGATTTGAGGGCCGCGATGTTTCGCAAGCTTGTAACCCTGCCTTCGAAATTCTACGACAATGCGGCCTCGGGAGGACTGATCTCCAAGCTGACGTTCGACGCAGCCCAGGTAGCGGATGCTTCAACCCGCGGCGTCATCGTGTTGGTCCAAGATTCACTCGCCGCGACCGGCCTCATCATCTACCTGAGCTATTGCAACTGGCGCTTAGCGCTCATCGTCTTGCTCATGGCGCCTGTGGTCGGCCTTATCGTAGCTTGGATAGGAAAGCGCTTACGCGAGATGAGCCGGCGGGTGCAACAGTCTATGGGCCTAATCACACAGGTGGCACAAGAGACCATCGAATGCCAGAAGGCGGTAAAGATCTTCGCCGGGCAGGCTTATGAGATCGAACGCTTCGAACAAGCGATAAACCGGGTGCGCCAATTTACCATGAAGGTGGCTGCCGCCGCCGCGGCGAACGGACCTTTGGTGCTGTTGGTGCTCTCGGTGGCACTCGCCTTTATCACCTACCTTGCCGGAAAACAGGCGCAAGCCGGCAGCATGACCGTGGGGGAGTTTGTATCCTTTTTCACCGCCATTGCCATGCTGTTGTCTCCCATCAAGCGGCTGAGCGGAATCAATGAGCATCTGCAACGCGGGGTGGCCGCCGCAGAGAGCGTGTTTGCCCTGATCGACCGCGATCCGGAACCGGATCAGGGTACGGTGCGGATCACCAGAGCAGACGGTAAGATTGAATTTCGGAATGTGAGCTTGAGCTACGACCCCGCGCATGGGCAGGCCCTGCGCGGGGTTTCGGTGGTCATAGCCCCAGGAGAGACCGTGGCTCTGGTGGGAGCCTCAGGCAGCGGAAAATCGAGCTTTGTAAACCTGATCTCCCGCTTTTACAGTCCCTTCAGCGGGCAGATCCTTATGGACGGCGTCGATATCGAAGCGATCACCCTCGCTTCCCTCCGGGGCAATATCGCCCTGGTCAGCCAGGAGGTGATCCTATTCAACGACAGCATACGCAACAATATCGCTTATGGAGCCATGCGCGCTAGCAGCAAGGCCGAGATCGTACGTGCCGCGGAGGCGGCGCACATCATGGAATTCGTCCACGCCCTGCCCGCGGGGTTGGACACCGTGATCGGGGAGAACGGGGTCCGTCTATCCGGCGGCCAGAGGCAGCGTCTCGCGATCGCCCGCGCGGTTCTCAAGGACGCGCCGATCCTCATCCTCGATGAAGCAAGCTCCTCCCTGGACAGCGCCTCGGAGCGCCATATCCAAGAAGCGCTGGAAGATTTGCGAAAAGGACGAACCTGCATCATCATCGCGCACCGCTTATCGACTATCGAAAACGCGGATCGGATCATCGTCTTGGCTAAAGGTAGAATCGCCGAAACAGGCACACACGCGGATCTGATCGCCCACCCGGGTGTATACACCAAATTACACCGGCTGCAATTTAAGGACGCTCGCCGCGCAACACCGACCGCTGCGGGCGCAGGCCAGTCCGTCCTGAGCAAAGCCGAAGGGCGTGGCGTAGCCACCGATATAGCCACATGATGATGTCACCCTCCCCCATCAGAAAAACCTCTGGAGTGGTCGTCCCATGGCAATGCGGTCCGCACTTTTAATCCTGATCGCCGTTGTCTGCGTAGCGACTCAGAGCGCCTTTTGCCAGACGCCGGCCGGCACTCAAGTAGTGCGGGTTAAGATGGGAATTCCACGAAAAAACGGCATCAATCCCTACTTTATGTCGCTTGGGTGGCGCGTCGATGGCGGTTTAGAGCGTGAAGCGAGCGGTATTGCGTATTTAAACGGTCCCGATCATGCGGCCCCGGATGATGCCATTACCGCAGCGAGAAAGATCGTGACCGCCGCGCGTGAGGCTCTGCTCCAAGTGAAACCCTCGGAACGCGGTGCGGTCATTGACCAAGCGATGAACGGAGCTGCCGCATTACCAGAGGTCATCTACCAAAACAAAGCAGGTTTCACCTTGACAAAAATCGTCGAGCGAGACGACAGCAACCAAACGGAAAAGACCCATCTGTCGGACAAACCTTTTGCGGCCGCTCAGATCGAACTAGCCATCGATGTCGTTGATGCCGACCTCTTTAACCTCTCCGCAAAACCCCAAAGCTCAGTGCTTAAGCTCTGGGTGGAGGGAGGCGCCACCGTTCAGATCCAAACACCGCAATTGGCCCCCAGCGAAATTGAGGACCAAATCGCCGAGGCGCTGAACGCGAGTCAGATCGATGCTTCGGTCGAAGGCTCACCCCGAGCGCTTGATACCGCGGCAGAGCAGCGCCCTATCGGAATGCGTTTCGACGGGAGTGAAGTCCACATACCGGGGCTGCAGGCGCGAGTTTTGACTGTGGACATGAACGATCCGACCTTGAGCCTCATTACCCGCCTCACCTTCGGTAGCCAAGAGGGAATGAGCTTAACTCGGGCTTTTGTGGGTATTTCATCTATGGTGCTTGGCGTTGTTGGCTTTTTCATCGTGAGAAAACGGCGCGAGATCCGGCGACGCCGAACGGCCAAATAGGCGCGTGAGCCTGTTCCTTGATGACTGTAACCAAGCCGCACGCTTACCTTAAAGCACAGTCCAATGGTATGCTTGGCAAACGTTTTGGTGACGAGTCAAATTGTTCGCGTTCTTAAAAATATAGGGCTGGAGGTAAACAATGTACAAACCGCTGATCCCCTTAGCTTCGGTGGTAGCCGCGGTGTTTACGGCCAATGCCGCCGAGGATCCATTTTCCCTGATCGAGCTACCTCAAGGTTATATGCTCGCGCAAGCACCGCCGACCGATAGTGCGACTGAGCCGACTTCACCGGATGGAGGGAAGATGCCCGAAGGCAAATGTGCCGAAGGACAGTGTGCTGCCGCGATGAAGCAACACCAAATGCCGGAAGGCGTTTGCGGTGTTATGGACATGCAGGGCATGGTCATGAATGAGAACACGGACCGCATGCCGCCCGGTTGTCCGGCGGTCAGCGAGGATGTACAGATCACCGTTAAGGCTGGAAGAAAATACGCCGAAGACTACAACGGCACCGCCTTTGGTTTCGATGCTAACGAATGGAAGCTTAAGCCCTGCACCCGTCTCACGGTGCGGTTTATCAACGAAGATGATATTCGCCACCAATGGATGGTGCATGGTCTGCCAAGATTTATTTATTCCTTGGGCATGTTTCATATGGAGGTCAATGGACGTGGCGAGAAGACCGGGACCTTCATCGTGCCGGCCGAGGATGAGACCTATCTCGTGCATTGTGACATCGCCCAGCACATGGAAAAAGGGATGAAGGGGCAATTAGTCGTGGGCAAGGGCAATGGGGACTTGCCCAGCATTCCCGGGGTCTCGGGGCCATTGAATCCCGAAAGCAAATTTAGCTTTTTTTCACTCCTAGGCTTCTAAAGCGGGGAGCCCGGCTCCATATGAAGTCATTCAGCCGCTTGCTCGCGCTCTTTTTGTGTTTTACCTTGTTGCCCTCGATCGCCGTTCACGGCCAAGGAAAGGCGCCGGCTGGCGAAAAAAAGGGGGTTCAAGTCGGGATCCTCAGTTGCGACACGGTGCCCGGCTCGGGGACGAATTGGATCATCCGCTCTACCGTCGATATCACGTGCATTTTCGATGGCCCAATGGGATCGGAACGCTACCGGGGCGAGAGTGGACTTGCGCTCGGTGTCGACTTAAAGTTTAATCGCCGGGAAAAAATAGCATTCGCCGTCATCGCGGCGGCATCGGATATTCGTTCCGGGGCGCATACCCTAGCCGGGAAATACTATGGCGGTAAAGCCTCGGCTACCCTGATCTACGGCCTGGGAGCCGCCGCCTTAATCGGTGGAGGAGCCAAGAACGTTGCGTTGCAGCCGCTCGCCTTGGAGTCCAGCACCGGTTTCGGATTGTCGGGCGGCGTCGGATACCTGTACCTGGAACCGGCCGAGTAAGTCCCCTATCCAACCTGATGGAGGTGAAGGATTAGCGGTAATGTTGTCTCCGTCATTCCAGCGAAAGCGGGAATCCATGCGAGCCTGGAATGACGAGGAATGAGCGGCCGTGGACCCTCTCCCATCGACCCCACCAAGGGAGGGGGAGAAATAGTGTCCCCTTCTCCTCAACATGCTCCCATCTAGGGAGAAGTGGACACTTTACCATCCCTCGCTTGCTTAGGGGCTCTCCACCGCCACGCAACTCCACGCAACTCGGTTTTGGGCCTACTGGCGTTCTACCGATGGCGTGAACAGGTAACCGGCCGCGCGCACCGATTGTATGAGCACGGGCCGTTCCAGGTCTGGCTCGATCTTCCGGCGCAGGCGCCCGACCTGGGCGTCGATGCTGCGATCGAAAGGTCCCGCCTCGCGGTGATGGGTAAGCTCCAGTAGCCGGTCGCGGGAGAGCACGCGATTGGGATGCTGCACGAAGACCGAGAGTAAATTGAACTCGCCCGTGGTCAGGGCGACTTCTTCGCCCTCGGGCGCGAACAGCCGGCGGCTCGCGAGATCGAGCCGCCATCCCACAAAACGCACGGTGGGACCCGGTGAGCCCATCCGCCGCACGCGGGCGCGCCGGAGGACGCTACGCACGCGCGCCAGCAACTCGCGCAGATCGAAGGGTTTCGCCAGGTAGTCGTCTGCGCCGATCTCAAGACCGATGATCCGATCCACAGTCTGCCCTTTGCCGGTTACGATGATCACCGCAACCTCGGAATGCTCGCGCAGATAGCGGGTGAGGGAGAGCCCGTCCTCCCCCGGCAAGCCAAGATCCAAGAGCACCAGATCCACGGTGTTCTCGGCCAGCACTCGGCGCAAAGCTTCGCCGTCCTCAGCCGCGCTGACCCGGTAGCCCTCTTGCGCGAGGTAGCTCTGCATCAATTCCCGCACATCCGGTTCATCGTCGACGACCAGGATGTGCGGCAACAGGCTCGTCATAGTTCACGCGGACCTCTCGGCTTGTCAAACCGGCCGGCTCTGTATCACGGGACACACACTGTTACAAAGCGTTACCAAACGGTGACGCCGGGACATCATACGATTACATCCGCGGGTTAGGCTACCCCGGATGAGAGGCAGACCAGGGACCAGAGAGGCAGGGTCCCAGTGTTCGAAATGTCCAGTTTATAGATTGGGAGTCATTATGCCGAAATATCCGGTCCTTGTGAATAAAAGCGTGCGGGGTACACCGTTTTGGGTACCGTGATCCAGTTTCCTAGACAGCAGGCACACAGGGGCTCCCGGGGGGAGGATCCTATCCGCCGCTCCTGTCTGCGGCCGATGCTGGCGCTTTCCCCCTGGTCGTGCTGCCGCGCTGGAGCGGTCGCAGGAGGGGGACGCCGCACCCGCGAAGGTGGTGCCGATGGCCGCATTCACGGGCTGCGAACACTTCCGACCAGAATTGCAAGCCGAGCACCACCGGCCACGGCTCGCCGCGTCTCATGATCTTCGCTTCCACAATCGATCCGGATCAGCAACGGGCGCGGGGCTGCCCGGTGTGCATCGTGGACGATGAGCCCGGGGTG
>JBOHHR010000179.1:0-4448 GCA_050725475.1 Gammaproteobacteria bacterium
CCAATCCGCAAGGCCGATACCTGAAAGAGCGGCGCCTTCGAAGTGAGGATCCTGATCCCGACGAGGGCCTGCCGGCATCGGGTACCACGGTCACCCAAGAACGCGCACGGAATATCATTTCGCGAAAAGCCTCCCCAGACCTCCCGTTTGAGCAGTCTATTAATCCTTATAGGGGCTGCGAGCATGGCTGCGTTTACTGCTATGCCAGGCCGAGCCACGCCTACCTCGATCTTTCGCCCGGGCTGGATTTTGAGACAAAATTGTTTGCCAAGACCAACGCCCCCGAACTGCTCGAGCGAGCGCTTTCCAAGCCCAGCTATCGATGCCGCCTGATCGCGCTCGGCGCGAACACGGATCCCTATCAGCCTATCGAACGTGATTTTCAAATCACCCGGCGGATCCTGGAGATCCTTAACGAATATCGGCACCCGGTCAGCATCGTGACCAAGTCTTGTTTGATCGAGCGGGATATCGATGTGTTGAGCGCGATGGCCGAGCTAAAGCTGGTGGAGGTGCATTTATCGGTCACCACCCTGGAAAATCGATTGGCGGCAAGGCTGGAGCCGCGGGCGACGGGTCCGATGCGCCGCGTAGAGACTATCCGCCGTCTCGCCGCCGCGGGTATCCCCACCGGGGTGATGTTTGCGCCGGTCATCCCAGTGCTGAACGATGCCGAAATGGAACGTGTGCTTGAGCATGCGGCTGGTGCAGGGGCGAGCTACGCGGGCTATGTCCTGTTGCGCTTGCCGGGAGAGGTAAATGCGCTTTTTCAGGAGTGGTTGAGGGTCCATGTGCCGCTCAAGAGCGAGCACATCATGAACAGGATGCGCGATCTCCGCGGAGGACGTGAAAACGATTCGGCCTTTGGCACCCGCTTCCGGGGGGGTGGGGTATACGCGCAGCTGTTGCGTCGGCGGTTTGAACTCGCGTGCAGGCGACTGGGGCTGAACAGGTCAAAACACACTCTAACGACCGGGTCGTTTAGTTCGCCGTCTACGGCGCAGCGACAGTTGCGGCTGTTTTAGGCTGTATAATCTCCCGCACGAGGGATAGCCGATCATGGCGGCAAAGGTACAATACCAATAAATTCAAAGAGGTAGAAATTGCAACACGGATTGCGCGAACAAGTGCTGGCTCTAACGGGAGTATTGCAGGCAGCGGCGTTGGTGGATCGCCTGGCCAAGTCCGGTACTGTTCCCGACGACGCTTACAAGACTTCCATTGCCAGCCTTTTCGAGTTCGACCCGAACTCTGTGGACGCGGTGTTTGGGGGCGAAGCGGAATATCGCTTTGGACTTGACCTTGGTATGCGCACTCTGAAGGAGATCCTGAACAAACGCCACTCAGCCCAGAAGGCCGATGTCATTCGGTATGCCCTGAGCTTGTTACATCTCGCGGGCAAGTTGAGAAAGGCCAAGTCTCTGCTGGACCTTTTGGGACGGCGGCTGCGTGAGCTGCAGGGCCACTTCAATGAATCAGGACCTACGGGTGACCAGGTGATCCTCGGGATCGCACGCGCATACCAGGAGACGTTAAGCACGTTTCGCTTTCGTATCCAGGTCCAGGGTGATGGGCGGTTCTTGCAGAACAAGGAGATCGCGAATCAGGTGAGAGCGCTGCTCTTGGCTGGGGTTCGAGCCGCTACGCTTTGGCACCAAGTGGGGGGACGTCGTTGGCACCTTTTGTTTTACCGCCGACATATGTTGCGCGCCCTGGAGCAGATCATCTGATCCGTATTTTTGATTAGGCCGGTCACTCCCCACGCATAGCACTGGCGGGTGCGGCACTCGCCATCTTGTACGCCGGATATATTCCCGCAAGCAGAGAGGCGAGGATCGCGAGCGCCAGACCTTGCGCCAAAACTTCAGGGGGCAGGTGAAAATCCATGCTCCAGCCAAAGGCGCGGCGGTTGATCACCTGCACCAGGACGATGCCCATCAAAGATCCGGCGGGCAGAGCCAGTAGCCCAGCCACACTCCCCATCAAGGCTGTTTCTGTGAGCACCAGCGACCAAAGCTGCCGCGGGGTAAGGCCAATCGCTCGCAGGATCGCGAGATGTTTGCTGCGCTCAAGCTGCAGAGCGAGCAGGGCGCTGAGCACTCCAACGAAAGCGATAAGGCCGGCAATGAGGCGCAGCACCTCCGTGATCAGGAAGGTCTGATCGAATATCTGCATGGACGATTCGCGTATAGCGCCGCTGTTATTGATCTCCAGGAGAGAGCCAGCAGCCAAGAATTGGATCCGCTCGCGCAGGCTCGCGAGGTTTGCCCCTGGCTCCGCGTAGATGCCTAAAGCGGAATAGCCCGGTGCGTGCCAGTAGCGATCGAATTCGCTACGTTCCATCGCGATAACGCCGCGATCGGAGCCGTAACTGGTAAAGACCCCGGCGACGAGAAATGCCTTTTCACCGCCATCCGTGGGCAATTTGAGCCGTGATCCGGGTTTAAGCCGCCAGTGGTAGGCGAACGGTTCCGAGACGATGAGCGCTCCTTGGTGAAAGGCTTTCCAGGGAGGCGCGGGGTCGGCATGGGTAAATCGAAATCCGGCGTAAGAGGCAGGCGCCATTTCGTAGGCAACGATCTCCACAGGCTCTCGGGCGGTTTGCAGCTGTACCCGCCGCACGCTGCTCAGCGATCGCACCTCGGGCATGGCCCGTATGCGTGCAGCGAGTCTGTGACTGATATAGGCCGAGGAACCGGGTGTGACGGCACTGGGTATCGATACGTAAAGATCGGCGCGCAATATCTCTTGCAACCAGTGTCCAACCGCATTTCGTAGGCTGGCGATCATCAGAGCGATACCGATGGTCGTGGCCACGGCCAGCATCAACGCCCCGACCGACACCGCGGTGCGGCTCAGGGCGGCGGTCACAAAACGCGCCGGCAAACGCCCGAGGATGCCCCACCGTCGGCCTAAAATGGGTTGTATCAGGCGCATGAGCACAACCATGAGCAAAGGCGTGATCAGCGTGTAGCCCAATAGCAGCGCGAACAAGCCTCCGATCCCCAGGGCCAGAGAACGATCCGATAACTGAATTATCCCCAGGCCGATGATGATGCCGAGCACACCGATGGGCGCCGCCCGCTTTACCAAGGTCACGCTTCGCCGTTCGAGGTGGGAACGCCCTAAGGCGACTCTTGGGGCTACCCGAGCCGCTTCCCAAGCGGGCAGGGCAGCGGCGAGTGATGTGGCGCCCATTCCCACTAGGGCCGCTTTAGCATACACCCAGGCCGAGAACGTGAGCTGTGTGACGGAAACGGGAAAGTAAAAGTCGTTCACGGTGCGGGCGATAAGTCCAAGCAGTACCTGGGCTAAAGCGGTGCCGAGAAGAGCGCCGATCAGAGTCCCACATGACCCGAGGACTACAGCCTCAAGCAGGATCAGGAAGAAGATCTGTGCGCGTGTCACCCCCAGCGCCCTCAGGCTGCCGATCAATTCCCGGCGCTGCACCACCATAAAACTGATGGTATTAAAAATAAGAAAGCTTCCGACCAAAAGGGCGAGTAGGCTGAGGGCGGTGAGGTTAGAATAAAATGCCTGAGTCATGTCGCGCACCGAACGCTGCTGCGCTCCTATTTCGATCAAGCGGGCGCTACTGGGCAGTGCGTGACCCAGATCCGACAGCCGGTTTTGTGCGCTCTTCTGTTCGGTGAAATCGATGTGGCTTAATCGTCCCTCCATGCCCAGGACCTCCTGAGCGGTGGCGATGTCGACGATGATGAGATCCTCCAAACCCTCACTTTGGACACCATCGCGCGCAACGGCAAAACCGACCACGCGCAGCGTGCTGCGCTTTGTTCCCACGATGACGTCCAGCTCCTGGCCTACGGACAGACCGAGGCGGTGTGCGGTGCTGCTGCTGAGAAGCATGCTGCTGGGCCGAGCCATGAGATCAAAGAACATCCCTTGTTCCTCGAGGGCTGCGCCCAAGTAACGATCGTTGTTAAAGCCCAGCTCTGCCAGGGGATCGATCCCGAGCAAGCGCAAATGGGGTCCCGCGCGGGTGTCCACAATCACGTAACCCTCGACCACCGGCCGCAGGCCCTTGAAGCCTTGGTGCAGGCGAAGCCGGGTGTACAGCTTTTCGTCCAGTCCTTGGGCACCGCCGACCACGCGGTGGGTGGCTTTTCCAACGACCGCCTCGGTGGAGTAGGTAAAGGCGGCGGTAGCACTGGTGCTGGCCAAGTCGATGGCAACCACCACGGCCACGCCGAGGGCGACGCCGGTGATGGCCAGCAACAACTGCCAGGGGTGCTGGTGGAGAAAGCCCAAGCTCGCGCGGGCCAGTAAGCGCCTCATTGAGGAGGATTTGCCTCGAACAGGCGGCCATCCCGGATGGTCAGCGTGCGATCCGCCAGTGCCGCGACCTCGGCGCTGTGGGTCGCCATGATCATGGCCTTGCCGGTTTCACGCACGGTTTGCTCCAGGATCGCCAGCACCTCTTGGCC
>JBOHHR010000180.1:0-3663 GCA_050725475.1 Gammaproteobacteria bacterium
GCATAATGCTGACGGGCCATTCCCGCATGATCATCGTTTCAAGGTCGCGTCCTGGCCGCCTCTGCTCTTGAGCGTCGCATACGTGACTCTCCACTAACTCAGTTTTCAATACCCACCGGCACGGGAGGCGCCTACCGAAGGCCACCCAAAAACAACTGCGCGGTACCTCTTGACTGGATTCGAAGCATTCCTACTCGCAGCGGGTCTACCATCGCGCATGGCGCCGGTGAACAAGCTGCTGACGTCCTTGGGCGATCATCCCGTCATCCGGCATGTGGTCCAGACGACGCTGGATGCCGGTCTCGATCCGGTGATCGTGGTCGTCGGGTACGATCGCGAAGCGCTCCGGGCGGCCCTGGAGGGATTATTACCGGTACGGATGGTCGACAACGACGACTATGAAGAGGGCCTGGCTTCGCCCATCCGTGCCGGTGTTTCGGCGATCGTGACGGATGTCGACGCCGCCGTGTTCCTGCTCGGTGATACGTCGATCCCGAGACGGCACGGGACCAAATAATCCAGCTCTTAAAGAGCCTGGCGATGATGGGCGGCATGCTGTACATTGTGGTCCATGGCCCCGGCCCGCTGAGCCTAGACGGGAAATGAGAGGGAGTCAGCGGGCGGGGGCTCTATCGCGTCATCGGACGCCAAGAACGCAATGGCTTATGTGGGTCAGCCGCTTGGGTAAAGACGCACAACAGGCTTGTGAAGCTCTGGCCCAGCAGTACCGCACCCTGCTGGAGGTGTCGGAGTCCATCGCCGCCCACCGCGACTTGGGAGAGCTCTTTCACGAGCTCGCCCAAAGCCTGCATCGTGTGGTCCGCTTCGAGCAGATGCGGCTGACTTTGCACGATGCGGAGCGAAACATCATGCGCGTGCACATCCTGGAGGCGCACGATCGGAGCCGCGATCCCTTAGGTTGCCAGGAACTGCCGGTGCACGAATCTCCCGGGGGATGGGCCTGGCAGACGCAACAGCCCTGGGTGGTCTCGAACCTTGACCAAGAGACCCGCTTCCCTCGCGTCACCGCCCTCCTGCGCCAGCAGGGCGTTAAGTCGTTGTGCGTGGTCCCGCTCACCACGGCACAGCGGCGGCTGGGGGCGCCGGTATTCGCGAGCCTGCAGGAAGCCGCCTACGATGAGGTCGATCTACAATTCCTGCAGCAGGTGGCCAAGCAGGTCGCGGTCGCCGTGGATAACGCGCTGAACTATCAGGGCGTACAGCGCTATCAGCAGGAACTCTCCCGCGAGCGCGATCACCTGCGCCTGCTGCTCGAGGTGAACAATGCGGTGGTCTCCAACGTCGATTTGAAGCCGCTGTTTGCCGCCATCACCGGGAGCCTGCGCCAGGTGATCCAGCACGAATACACGAGCCTGGCTCTCTACGACGCCGACAGCCACCGATTGCGGTTGCACGCCTTGGATTTCCCAGACGGGAAGGGCTTGATCCACGAGGGCATCCAGGCGCCGATCGACGATTCACCCGGCGGCCTCGCCTTTACGACACGCGAACCGGCTTTAGTGAATGCCAGAGATCTCGACGGGTTTCATTCCGAGTTCGTGCAACAGTTGAAGGCCGAGGGTGTCCGCTCCGTCTGTTGTCTCCCCCTGATCACCCCGAGCCGCATCCTCGGCACCTTGAACCTGGCCAGTCTTCGTGATGGGAACTTCACGCAGGAAGATGCGGAACTGCTGAGTCAGGTGGCTAACCAGATTGCCATTGCCTTGGAAAATGCCCTGGCCTTTCGCGAGATCGATGAGCTCAAGAACAAGCTCGCGAAGGAAAAGCTCTATCTCGAAGACGAGATCCGCAGCGAATACAATTTTGAGGAGATCATCGGCGAGAGCGCGGCACTGAAGCAGATCCTGAAGCAGGTGGAAACCGTCGCCCCGACCGACTCCATCGTGCTGATTCTGGGAGAGACGGGGACCGGCAAGGAATTGATCGCGCGGGCGACCCATAACTTAAGCGGCTGTCGCGAGCGCACCTTCGTCAAGATGAACTGCGCGGCGATCCCGGCCGGGCTCCTGGAAAGTGAATTATTTGGCCATGAGAGAGGCGCCTTCACCGGGGCCATTGCGCAAAAGGTCGGCCGCTTCGAGTTGGCCCACCAGGGCACCCTGTTCCTTGACGAAGTCGGCGACATCCCGCTCGAGATGCAAGCGAAGCTCCTGCGGGTGTTGCAGGAGCAGGAATTCGAGCGCTTGGGGAGCACGCGGACCCTCCGGGTAAATGTGCGCTTGGTGGCGGCAACGAACCGGGATCTGGCCCAGATGGTCGGCGACCGAGAGTTCCGCAGCGATCTCTACTACCGTCTGCATGTCTTTCCCGTCACCGTCCCTCCCCTGCGGGAGCGCCCCGAAGACATCCCCTTGCTGGTTCGCTACTTCGCGCAGCAGTATGCGCAGCGCATGCGCAAGCGGATCGAGACGATAGGGGCGGAGACCCTGACGGCCCTCGCCCACTATCCCTGGCCGGGCAACATCCGGGAGCTCGAAAATCTGATCGAGCGTTCCGTGATCCTGTCCCAAGGGCCCGAGCTGCGTGTGCCGGTTGGGGAATTGAAAGTACCGGCCACGGCGGCTCCCAACGGGGTGGCCACCTTGGAAGCCGCTGATCGGGAGCATATCTTGCGGGTGCTGCGGGAAACCGAGGGGGTGATCGGAGGGCCCTCCGGCGCCGCGGCCCGTCTCGGCATGAAACGGACAACGCTCCAGTCCAGAATGAGGAAGCTCGGCCTCTCTCGCCACCTTTGACGCCGACATATCGGCAGAAGCCGATATGTCGGCACGGCGGCTTCGGCACTGCCTCGTATCCGAACCAAAAACCTGCCCTGGCCAAAGTAAAAATCTGGCTCCGTTTCAGCGGGTTAATCAATATTGGCGCGTTTGGGGCCAGGCTGGAACAAGCCTTGCCATGCCTAAGCCGTAAGCCAATTCCGCAGCGGATGCTTTCTGGCTAGCGAGAATACCGAACGCTTCCGTGCGCGGAAGTCTTGTCAAGTTAAACCTTTAAAGGAGGTATCGACTATGAAAAGCGGACTGATTTTACCGGTCATGGTGGCACTGCTCGCATCCGAGACCTTTGCAGGAAGTCTCCCGAGCACTAGGGCCTCAGGGTCGAATGGGATCCCAGCGAGCCCCCAGTGCAAGTCCTGGGATTGAGCAAGTTAAGGGGTATAGAAGACAGCCGGTTCAATTCCACTCGAGAAGGCTTCGTGAGTACCTACAGGGGGTTGCCGGTGAGCCGGCATCAATTGGAGGTATTTGGCTTCCGTAGCAACCTCGCGGTTTTGCCGTCGGTGACGACCGCGATGGCAAAAGGCGGTGACTGAGCAGACCTTGCCCTCGACCGCGTCTTGGCGATCGAGGGTCTCAATAACCCGCCCGGGCGGTAGCCCTACTCTCTTGGGATACCCCGGCCGGCTGTCTCAGAACCTCAAAGAAAGGAGGCGACTTCCGTGAACACCATGCAAGCAGTGCGAATTCATACGTATGGGGGTCCAGAGGTCCTCAAATACGAGGAGGCTCCGCTTCCGAAACCGGGGCCCGGTGAAGCCCTAGCAGCCTGTCGGACTTAACGCGGAACTTTTCATGTTCGAACGGATCGGATCGGCGAGGGATTCAATGAGCGAACGTGCATGAGCCACTTCCGTCGATGCGA
>JBOHHR010000181.1:0-14252 GCA_050725475.1 Gammaproteobacteria bacterium
TCATTTTCGTTAAATAGTTACCACTATTCGCCTCAAATGATCGAAAATCTGTCCTCGATTTCCCACCGCCGCAGTAGGTTCTTCCTAAGTCCGACAGGCTCCTAGGGTCCCCCTATATTCCTTTCCCATGCCAGGGGACGTAAGGCTAGGACGGGGGTGCTCCTCCCCAATGCTCCAGCCACGCTTGAAACATGAGCACGTCCCACAGATGGTACGCCCAATTTCGGTCGCCTCCCAGGTGCTCGGCCCATTTCTGGCCGATTGGCACAGGGTTGAAAAACCCTTCCCGTGCCAAACGCGGCTCATTGAGCAACCCTTCGGCCCAAGACTGAAGCGCTCCCCGTAACCAAACGTCCAAGGGCACACCGAAACCCATCTTGGGTCGCTCGATCAGTCCTTCAGGCACATAGCGGTGGAGGATGCGGCGCAGCACGCGCTTGCCTTGACCGTCGCGGATTTTCGGGGACAAGGGCAAGCGCCAGGCGAACTCCACCACCCGGTGATCGAGGTACGGGACTCGCGTTTCCAGGCTAACCCGCATGGCCGCCCGGTCCACTTTGACCAGGATGTCGTCAGGAAGGTAGGTCACTAAGTCCAGGTACATCATCCGATGCTCGAAATCAGGCAGTTGCGCCCAGCCTGCACTGTCAGTCAACACGGTCTCGGGCTCCTTCCCGTTCACCACTACCAGCGCAGGCTTTTCCCAGTGTGACACGAGTTGGTGGTAGATCTCCTCCGCCGTTTTCACCGCCAACACATCGGCCAACTTGTGCAGCTTATCGCCCGGATTGGCATAGCGCCAACGTCCAGGCAAGAAACACTGGAAACGATGAAACACCGAGTTCCATGCCTGTGGCTGGACGCTGGTCAGCAGCACCGCCAAAACCAAGCGCATAGGGGTAGGTAGCCAACCCAGCTTGCGCCACATATTGCTTGCCCAAAAGTAGCGGTTGTAACCGCCGAACAGCTCGTCGCCCCCATCACCCGACAGGCTCACCGTCACCTGTTGGCGAGCGAGCTTGGAAACGAGATAGGTGGGGATCTGGGAGGAATCGGCGAAGGGTTCGTCGTAAATTCCCGGCAAGCTCGGGATCACCTCCAGCGCCTCTTCCTCCGTGACGTAGATCTCCGTGTGCTCTGTGCTCAGGTGACATGCGACGGCCTTGGCGTACTCGGCCTCGTTATACCCTTTCTCCCAAAACCCGATGGTGAAGGTCTTAACTGGCCGCGGCGATTGGGTCTGCATCAGCGCCACGACGGCAGAAGAATCCACACCACCTGATAGGAAAGCGCCGAGGGGGACATCGGCTACCATCTGCCCAGCGACCGCCTGCCTGAGCAGACTCTCCAGCTCCATAGCCGCATCCCGGTGCGTTCCCGTGAACAGGCCGCGCTGACCCTGCTCGGCCACCTCTCGGGCGGACCAGTACATCAGGGGCATAGCGTTCTTATGTTCTGGAGAGACCGCGAGGTATGTTCCCGGGGGAAGTTTGTAGATCCCGGAGAGAATGCTGTATGGGGCGGGCACATAATTGTGCCTGAGAAACAAAACCAGCGCATCACGGTTGATTTCGGCCCGAAATCCCGGATAAGCACGTAATGCTTTAAGTTCCGAGCCGAACAGGAACACATTGCCCTGCCAGCCGTAATAGAGCGGCTTCTCGCCGATGCGGTCCCGCACCAAGGTGAGCACGCGCTGTTGCCGATCCCAAAGTGCGAAGGCGAACATTCCTACACAGCGCTCGAGTGTTTTCCGCACACCCCATAGCGACAATGCCGCAAGCAGGGTCTCAGTGTCCGAGTGGCCGCGCCAAACTTCGTGCTGCGTATCGCCCTTTTGCTCCGTTCCCACCGGGTGCGATGGGGGATCATCGGCTAAGGCCAGCGCATCCAACTCTCGCCGCAGCTCAAGATGATTGTAAATTTCCCCATTGAAGACGATCCGATATCGCCCGCAAGCCGAGCCCATAGGCTGATGACCCGCGGGGGAAAGATCCAGGATGGAAAGCCGCTGGTGGGCTAACCCGATCCCGGCGTCCTCGTCTGCCCACATACCGGCATCGTCCGGCCCGCGGTGCTGAATGGCCTCAGCCATGGCCTGCAACACCGGCTTCGCATCGCGCAAACCTGTGCTCTGCCATATGCCCGCAATACCGCACATGGCTTATTCCTGCTCGATGCTTGTCAATCTAGTGGACTACTTTTATTTGATCGCGCTCGCCGCTCACATGGCGAACAGCAGGTAGCTTCGAGTTTTATGAAACGTGTATGAGGCTTCCGTCATTCGCCTCGCCGAGAGCATGAACGTGTGACTCGTTCCGCGAATGCGTTCACATCCGGATTGACTAGCACCATATACGTCTGAGACGTCAACGTTGCCAAGAACGCAAGAAGTTCAGTTCAGATCGAGTAGCAAACTAACGCCATACAAAATGCGCTATTGCCCATCTATGGACATCAACGGGACCTGCGTTAGTTTCGCTGGGTGCGGATGCGCGAACTACACTCATGCGAAAGGATCATACACCGGGATCCCACACCCCTCGAAATCCCGTACATTACGCGTCACGAGCGTTTGTCGCTCAACCTGCGCTGTCGCAGCAATCAGCATATCGGCTTGAGTATGTGTTCGACCGTTGGCAGCTAACGCGCCCCTTAGTCTCCCCGAGCACCGAGCAATCTCGTCGGTGATCGGGTAAATCTTGCAATGCGCATTTAGAAAACCTTCAAACCAGTTTTGGATACGCTGTACTGGTTTCCAGTGTAAGCCGAAAAGGATCTCTTCAACTGTTACCACACTCAAGCCGACAGATGATGTTGTCTTTGCCCAAGCCACAACTCCCGCATTCGGGTTTGGGCGGGCAAGCTCACTGATAATGTTCGTATCAACGAGATACACTATCGAGGACACCGGTAAAGGTGTTCTTTCGATTACGACGGGGCGGTGCCTCTAGCTTGTAGCCCTCTTCAGCAACCAGCTTCCGAAGCTCGTCGAAAGCGGTGGCAATCGAGCGACTCTGCTCCTGCTCTCGGCACGCCTGCAAAGCCTCGAAGGTTTCGGGATCAACGACTGCCGCAACCAACCGATCGCGGTTGAAAATAAGCTGAGGCTCTTGGCCTGCTTTCCGCACGACGTCGGAAAACTTTTGTTTCGCCTCCGCAATACCCCATCGCATCGTCTTCAGTGGGCTCTCTTTCTCTCTAATATAGATGTCTAAAATAGACATAACGAATGTTTTTGTCAAGCGGGTCGCACGTTTCTTCACGCTCGTTTTCGCGACAAACCTTCGCCTTCGGAGGCGGCGAGAAGGTCCGATGGCTCCTACATATTGTCGACATTGTGCTTGCTCGGCTCTTCCAACCCGCAGATGCGATCGAAGATCAGCGTCGCGCAGTCGGCACAAAAGGCGGTGACGACCCTCCAGTCATGCCACCTGGCATCCAGATTTTTGTATTCAGCCAGGCTGGTTGCTTCCAGATCGTAGGGCAAAGGATTCGCAAGCTGAATTTGCAACTGCTGCAAGGCCGATTCATCGTTAGGTTGCGGGTACAGTCGGTCAAAGTCATACAGCGCGCCCACAACCCGTTCAGCGCTCATATGCTCGGCGAGCGCGGCGAAATCGAGGTAGTCGCGGGTCGCGTTGCGCTTGAGGATCAGCACCCCCTTGATGCGTAAAATCTCCGCCAAGGTCGGCACCCTAAGCGTTTGCCCGGAATATTCGATCTGCGTCGTTTCTAGAGGCTGGTCTCGGAGCAGTTGCCGAACGCCAGTTTCGATCCCGTTAAGACTGCCGAGAATCAGCACCGGGCGCTGCACGCGAGCCGTCTTCCAGCCCGCAACGGATTCCAGTTGCGCCAGCACTTCGTCGAAGCGAGCGCGCAAATCGCTCAGCACATGATCCGCATCACGGGAGAATCGATGGCCAGCATACAAGGCCGATGCCGTACCGCCCACCAGCACAGCCTCCGGCAAGATGCGTTGCAGCCGCGCGGCAGAAGACAGCACCTCTTCCCAATCAGGCAAGGTGTCGTTCGGCATAGTGCTTCCAAAAGTGGTAGCGCTGCGCGTTCGGATCGGAATCGTGAGCCAGACAGACTCGCAGCACCTTCTGAAAGAGCTCTGGCTCTCGCAGGGCGGCGTGACGGAGATCGGCCCAGTCCCGACGCTTGCCACGCCCGATCACATCGTCAATAGCGGCCAGGGAGTACTGCTGATGAGCGAGGTGCCGGTGGAGCATAGATCAAAATCTGTCGCGAACTACAGGTTGCATCATACGGCTCACGGTGGCACAGGCTCAACAACTTTTGCGCTCCGGGGAGTTCGGTGCATCCACAGTGCCGCTAACTTCCCGTTGTTTAACGGATCGCAGGGCATCTGTGGCAGACAGTGTTGCACTGTCAGAAATCCGGTACCTTACCCGCTACCTTACAATGGCTCACAGAGGCCACGCACCACGCTCTTCCAGCCGTTAGAATAGCGGAGGTAATCGCCGCGGATGATTTCGCCCAAGATTGGGCCTAGCCTGAGCACGCGCGCGCGAGGCAGTCGCACGAAGGGAACGGGCGTAGAAGTAGTTTCAATTAACCGCTGCACAATCCATCCTGCCGAGCGCGTTACTTGCGTTCTGGCGCGTGACGCGAGTCTGGGAACTGGACTTACGCAGCCAAAGCTCCAGAATCAGCATCGGCCAGACCTGGTAGATGGAAAACCATCCGGGCGTGCTCTGTTGCTTTACCCACTCGTGCAGCATCTTCCGTTGCAGAAGATCGGCGAGCCGAGACGACGGCGCTAGCAGCAAGTCGTTCGTGAGGGACAGCATTGCGTCGTGAGACCACGCGTTGGCAGGAAGGCCGAAACCCATCTTTTTTCTATCCACCAGTTCCGCTGGCAGATACTGCATGAGCAAGTGTTTTAGTATCTTCTTGGTCTCATGGGGCGGTTGCCAGCACGACGCGGCAGCGACGCCTTGCGCGTAGCGGGCGACTTCGCGATCGAGAAGCGGGCAGCGTACCTCCAGGGCGACTTGCATACTCATGCGGTCTACCTTGGCAAGCACTGCACCCGGCAAATACATTTCAACGTCGAGATTTCTCATGCGGTGGAGAAGCGGTCGGGTGATGTCGTTCAACTGCCGCCGCCACCCGTCAAGCTGACTCTCCACACTTGGCGACAGGCCGCCCATCATTGCTGAAACCTGCGCCGGTTGAAACATAAGCCAGCGCGGGGATAGATAGCCATCAGCAGGGGTATACCACCGGTGCTTTCTAACGCTTTCCAAGAGGCGCCTGCGCCAGTTCCCACTCTCGACCAAGGTGTCGCGGTAGCGTCCGTATCCCCCGAACATCTCATCACCACCGTCTCCCGAGAGAGCGACCGTGACAAAGCGCCGAGCGTGCTGACACAGCAAAAGTGTGGGCAGGCAGCTCGAGTCCCCGTTGGGTTCGTCGAGTACGGAAGCGATTTTTGTCACCATGTTGACCGCGTCGGGCTTCACGATCTCCTCGTGATGTTCGGCGCCCAGGTGCTCTGCAACAGTTCGCGCATAGACATGCTCTGTGTCCTGTGTTCCCTCAAAACCGATCGAAAACGTGTTGATGGACTGGCCCAACTCCTTGGTGATCATCGCCACAACGAGCGAGGAATCGACGCCGCCGGAGAGGAAGGCGCCCAAAGGCACGTCGCTCACCAAGCGTTTGCGTACCCCTTCGATAATAAGAGGCTTGAGTTCCTCCGCCTGTAGAGCCAACGGCTTCTTGCGAAGCGCTGACGGCTCCTGAGCCCTAAACGCCGAAAAGCACGCGACATTCGGTTCGCTCCAACCGTTTGAAAAATCCGCCTCCAAATAGGCACCCGGCGGCAGCTTTCTGGCCCCACCGTAGATCGTCCACGGTGATGGCACATACTGAAGCAAGAGGTACAACGCCAGGCCATCGCGGTCAATGGCAAAATCAAATCCCGGAACACAGGTTAATGCGTGCAGTTCCGATGCAAAAGCAAACCAACCAGGACCCTGGCCGTAATAGAGCGGCTTCTTTCCAAAAGGGTCGCGCGCAAGCAACAATCTCCGCTTTTTCTGGTGCCAAAGTCCCATGCCGAACATACCGTCAAGATCACGTAAACGATCTGAGTCCATGGACTCAAAGAGGCGGGGAAGGATCTCCGTGTCCGTCCTAGAATGAAAACGGTGGCCTCGAGATTCAAGTTCCGTGCGGATTTCCTGGTAGTTATAGATCTCCCCATTAAAGGTCACTAGGACAGAGCCGTCTTCGTTGTCCATGGGCTGACGGCCTTCCGCAGTCAAGTCAATTATGGACAGGCGGCGGTGCGCTAACGCGCACATCCCAGCGTCGTCGACCCACACACCGGCATCGTCCGGCCCGCGGTGCACCATGGTCTCTCGCATCGCGATCACGATTTCCCTCAGCCGCTCACGACCAAAACCCGCTCCAAAGTCAATGATGCCAGCGATTCCGCACATAAGTTTTTATGAAAGCAGGCGGTTCAAAGAATCGACCCGTTCTTGTTCTGTCGCGACCGGCGATATTCCGCATGCTCGATAACCACTTGCTGGTAAAGATCAAGATAGGCCTTGGCAACGGATTCGATATTAAATTCGTACGCGATGCGCTGGCGAGCCAGCATGCCGAGCGAGCGGCGCGCGCCGGAGTCCAAACGCAAAAAGCCGAGCCAAGCATGGGCTAGTGCCTCAGGGTCCTCCGGTGGGACCACGATCCCCGTCTCACCAACGAGGTATCCCGCATCGCCCACATCCGTCACAACACAGGGTACTCCACAGGCCATGGCCTCGCCGATCGCGTTGGGAAATCCCTCACCGAACCCCGATGAGGAACTAGCTAGATCTAGAGCCGCCATGATACGGGCGACGTCCTCGCGACGTCCGAGAAGCGAGAAAGCCGAACGCAAATTCCTTGCATCGATCCAGGCGGCGAGTTCGGAGTTATCCCAGGTCACACCCTCCCCGCAAAGCAGGAAGCGCACTGCCGGCTCATCGACCATGAGATGCCTGGCGGCTTCAACAAAGGCGTAATGATCCTTCTGGGGATGAAAGCGGGCGATGAGCCCGATCAGGGGTGCTTGTTCGGAGATCCCGAGTTCGCGCCGGAGCTCAGAGCGCATGGCCGGGTCTGGCTTGAAAGCATCGAGATCGAACCCGTTCGGTATGACCACAATTCGCTCGGCTGGATATCCAAAGCGTTCGTGCTCAAGCCTGGCCCGCCGCGAGCACGAAACAATGCGCTCCGGCAGCCACCGCGCGAGCCCTGCGCACGAGCGCGCAACAGCCCAGGTGCTCAAACCCAAACGGCGCCAATCGAGGCTGCTTTGCCGAAGGTTCCAGACTACCGGGATCCTCCCCGCGAGCGCGGCGGTGATCCCACCGAGGAGATCCGCATGGTACATCCATGTCTGTACCAGGTCGGGCCGGGAAGCGCGAAGCCGGCGCCAAACCCGCAGCCAGGGGCGAGGGTCCGGTCGCCCAGGAAGCATGGCCGCATTATAGACAGACACGCCAACCGATTCGATACGCTTGCGAAGCGCCATCGAGTCGGTTAGGGAAATCACTTCCGAACGCAGGCGGGCGTTTGGCATTTGGGACAGGAGTTTGGCCACCATGGTCTCGGCGCCCCCGAAACCAAGGCCGGTGATAATATGGGTAATCTTTAGCATTCGCTGCGCGGCGCAACGCCTTCACCCGGCCGCAAGCTCATGATTCGGTACGCCCAAAGCTAAGGAATGGCACTAACTTCTTAGCGCGAGACCAGATGGAGACCTTGAACGGCCATCGACCGCCAATCCTAATCGCGTTTGCGACGCCCGATAACGTCAAAGTGGGCGCCTTCGCTTGAGATCGTCGCGAGCCAGATACATTGCGTGAGGATCCGTATTAACGAGCACCAACAAGCGATAGCGAGGATTCGCCTCGCCATCGACGGTTTGGATCCGTGTCCAATAGTCGACTTGCGCCCGAGGCACGATCAATTTCTCGAACCCGAATAGATTTTGCTCGATCTCTTGCGCGTTGGAGACGAAACAATTCACGTTCCCCTGGACATGATCTGACGCAACAGATCAGCGAGCAAGCCGAGGCAGAAAACCAGCATAGCAATCAAAAGTCCGCCTATACCAAGAAAGTACGGTGCATTAAGACGCGTGATCGCCCCGATCAGAAAAAATAATATTGACATTAGAATACAGAGGCCGCTCATCACGATGAAGATTTTTATCGGATTGTAATAAATTATCGACTGGACAATGTATTGTAATGTGAGCATGGAGTCCTTAAACAAATGGACCTTGGTCTGTCCGAGGCGGGGGCTATATTCGATCGGTATGTAATGCACGAACCGATTGGTCATCATATAGGCAAGAGTTATCGATGTAGTAAAGCTGAACGTATCACAAAGATGATTCAGATAGCTTGTGACGGTACTCTTGCTTAAGATTCTTAAGCCAGAATTGGCATCGGGAATACTGCGTCCGGCACTGAACTCAACCAAGAACTTGAGAATCATGCGGAGCGGCCCCTTATTAAGCACCCCGCCCTCATAGTAGTGGCCAGTGCGTGCTCCCACTACCATGTCATAGCCTTTACAGTACTCCTCGTAAAGCTTTGGGATTATCTCCACGGGATAAGTCAAATCGGCATCGATGAACACTATGGGATCATACTTAGCGAGAGTAATCCCGGCCTTCAGTGCTCGCCCGTAACCCACATTATGAGGATGGCGGTGTACTGTCGCGCCTGCGGCCGCGGCTATCTCGCCGGTTCGGTCGCTTGAGCCATCGTCGATTACAATGATTTCAGCATCTAACATCCTTGCACCATCCAAAACTTTTTGCAGTCCCAGTATTGTCTGCTCGATGGCGCCCTCTTCATTCCATGCGGGAACTATGACAGTTATCATTGTTTTTGTACCACGCAAGCTATCGATTGCCCGAAGAATGATCGGGTTAAAGGATCGATGAGCCGCGAGACCGGCAGCACGTAACGGTCGAACAGGCTGATTTGTCCATTGATTGCGTTTGAGTTGAGAGACCGATGTGGCAGCAGCCCATTAACCCACCAGCCGAGTGCCCCGACCGGGTTGAAGTAACGATTAACCAATACCCGCCCCTTGTTAGGTGGCACCAGTGCCGCCAAGGAATGCTTAGTATAACGCCGGTGATGACCCGCTAGGCGATCCATTTCTCCGTACAATAACGGCAACGCTGGAACGAAAAGCAGTAAATGTCCTCCCTCCCGCAGCAGAGCGAGCAAGACTCGCACCGCGGCTTTATCGTCCTCAATGTGTTCAAGTACGTTGGCACAAAGCACGGTATCGATCGGTGTCCCTACCAGGCAGTCGATTAAGCACGGATCAGCCACGTCAGCGCACAGGAAGGTATCGTGGGGATAACGAGCACTAGCAGTCTCAATAGCCGCCTCATCGATGTCGATACCGACATAGCCCTTCAGCGGCGGTAGAAAAGCTCGATAGCTACCATGTCCAAGCCCAACCTCCAACAGATGGTCACCAATATAGTCAGCGAAAGCATCGATCACCCAATGGGTATAGTTAACTGCTTGCGTTATCGCGGAGGAATAAGTCTCGGCACCGATTTTCATTGTGACTTTATCCATAAGGCAAAATTTATAAGGCCCAGCAACTTTAAACCGTTGTCTCTGCTTTTTCGCAGATGATCCTGCCACAAGCGTTCAATAGCGGCGCGCACAAACCAATCATCGATTGCTCGGTCGGCCAAGACATCGCGCGCAAGGTCCTGAAGAGAGCCGACCAACCAGTTGGATACCGGAGCATTAAATCCGCGTTTTCTTCTGCTTAAAACTCGAGCGGGCAGGCGTTGACCTTGGCTTCTCTTGAGCATGTGCTTGCCTCTTAACCACTTCAATTTCCAACTGACTGGCAACGATGCAGCAAACTCCATAATGCGGTGATCCAGAAAGGGCACTCGTGCTTCGAGCGAATGAGCCATCGTCGCCCGGTCGACCTTGACCAGGATATCGTCAGTCAACCAGGTCTTAATATCCACGTAAGTCGCCTGATCGATCGGGTGGCAGTCTGCAACCTCGGCGAACTTATCCTGAAAGGCAGTGAAGGCGTCAGCTTCAGCAGCCATCGTCAAAGGACGCCATTGCGGCCGCATCATGGCCTGTCTTTCATCATCGCTGAAGATCGTACGCCAGGAGTAATGTGCGCGAGGTCCGTCAAGCAAAAGCCCCGCAACAAATTGCCTGAGCTTGTAGTCGAACGACACCTTAGCAAAGCTTACTGGCATTAAAGCGTCAACGGCCCACTTCATGCCTCTAATATACCAGCCTGGCAGCCGTGAGAATATGCTGTGCATTCGGTCAGCGGCGTAGGTTTCATATCCAGCGAAGCATTCATCTCCCCCGTCGCCCGAAAGAGCCACTGTAACGTGCTGGCGGGCGAAGCCAGCTAAAAACCAGGTTGGCATTACGGAACTGTCAGCAAGCGGTTCGTCTACACCTGCAACCAGGCTTTCAAACAACACGTCTTTTCCCGGACGCAACACATCGTCTCGATGATCGACATTTAACGCCCTCGCCACGTTACGGGCTTCCGGGATTTCATCGAAGGTGGGTTCATCAAAGCCGATGCTGAAGGTCTTGATTCGGTCGGACGAGCAATGGCGCGTCATGGCCGCAACTACGGTGGAGGAATCGATGCCGCCGCTGAGAAAGGCACCCAGTGGCACGTCGCTGACCATCCGCAGACGCACCGCGTCGTCTATAAGAGCGACCAGCTCATCGGCCGCTTCGGCCTCGGATACGAAATTCCGTTTTGCGCGAAAATGGGCGGCCAAATCCCAGTACTTGGCTATCTTTGTCCTGCCGGGCTCAACGATCATGAAATGGCCAGGCGAAAGGCGGCGCATACCTTCGTTGAGGCAACGCTCGCCAACCGTGTAATTAAGCGAGAGATAGTGTGCAAGAGCCACCGGATCAACTCTTCGTGACACCGCAGGATGTCGTCGAAGTGCTTTCGGTTCCGAAGCGAACACTAAGCCACCATCCGGCAGGGGATAATAGAACAGTGGCTTCTCCCCAGCGCGGTCCCGTGCCAGAAAGAGCTGGCGGCGCGGAGAGTCCCAAAGCGCAAAGGCAAACATACCGTTGAAGCGGTTTAGGCAGTCAACATCCCAGGCCTTGTAGGCCTCAAGTATCACTTCGGTATCGCCCTGGGTTCGAAAGCGGGCTCCACATGACTCGAGCTCGCGTCTTATCTCCCGGAAGTTGTAGATCTCGCCGTTATAGGTGATCGCAAACCGACCACTTTCGTCGAAAAGCGGCTGATTGTTGGAAAAAGATAGATCGATGATCGACAAACGCCGATGCCCAAGGATCACGGGGCCAAGCTCGGCCAAGCCGGTGGCATCCGGACCCCGATGCGCTTGGGCGGCGCACATATCAGCCACCGGTTCGCGCGACGGTGATTGTGACCAGCTTAGCCACCCCGCAATCCCGCACATGTCCTGTGGGCCTCAGCCTGCCCTCATATGAGGGCCAACCCACTTGCCGAATCGGCTGGCTGACCATCCAACCGCGTGTATCAGGACAGCGACGCCGCTGGCCAATATGACCGTGACCACCGGTTCAAAGACCAAGGCGTAACGAGGGATCCCTGCCTGCACCGCTGCCACAAATCCGAAATAGGTCCAGAGGGCGAAACTCGAATAACAGAGCCCCTTTAGCACCGCCGACATGCGCGTTATCCAGGGCAGTAAGGCAATACCCATCAAAGAAAATGCGAAAGCGGCGCTGTTCAGGTAAAGGCGCCATACCAAGAGCCGTTCCCAGATCGCATCTACGATATGCCATTCCTGCGCTTGTCCTGAGAGTTCACTGGCAATCGCAGGGTTACTATATTTGGTAATATCGGTTACAGCCCTAATGCCCACCGTCCATGCTGCTGTTACTCGCTGTGAGCCCTGGTAGTTTTCCCATATAGTGTCGGAAACTGGGCCATAACGCCATAACAGGTTATTCCACATGCCGTAGAGGTGAGCAACCACATGCCTTATATAAGCAATGGGTTGATCGGCGATAATAGAAATAGCCAACGACATCGCAAGACCGTTCGCTAAAGATACAAGGTATCTAGACGTATATCCAGGGGCATACATGATGTCACGTAAGGTAGTAGCGTTTTTTGGAATTGTGGGATCTTGCCTTTTCATCTGAGCTTTGATTTCAGGAACAGCGTGCTGCCAAAGAAGCAGATTGTATTGATTACTTGTCGAGATCCAGTACTCATGAGGAAACCCTTTATTGGTAGATTCCACTAGCGGCGATACACGTGCATGAATACGCTCCGCAAGCTCTGGGTGCTCGGACGGCATATTAGGTCGCAGAAGATGGACGGCATGCCCGAGAAGCGAGAGACCACCTAGGGTATGCGTCGAAAAGGCACCTGAGATCGCAAAATTTGTGGCCGCTCCCAGCAAGAGGACAGCGGTTGCAGAGACTGCAATCGATAACCCTACCATGCATCGGTATCTGGCCGATAACAAGACGATAAGAGGCAGACACAGCAATAGGCTGTAACCAGCGGGCCGAATCAGGATTGCTGCAGCAGCGGTCACTCCGGCGAAGATAACTAAGGTTACGGAGAACTGCCTAATCAATAAGAATACCGATGCGAGATGGAGACACACGAACCCAACAAAGAAAGGCTCCGTCACTACCCCAATCGCTTGCCTCATCAGACCGCTATTGCCGATTAATAGCAGTGAGACAATGTACCCCCAGACGCGAGCTTGAAAAAGCTGCCCTGCAGCCCACCCCAAGGCAAGGAACGAGAGGATCATAAAGTTAAGTTGGATAGGGATTAGGTACGAAATATCCGAGAACAATCGGTGGGTTAGTAAGACAATCGACGGATAAAAAACTCCACGTACCGCATTGAAGTCGAGATATGATGCGGAATCAGGGGAGAAATAAGGCAACATCCCGCTTGTGTTGAGGATTTCGTAATTCACGAGCACAACTGTAAAGCTTATCGCAACGAAGAACGCAACATCGACGACTTGCGTGATGCGTCTAAGCCAAAACGCGCCAATACTTACTTTTAGCCAGTACCAAAACAGGGCTATGAAAAGCGTATTTAGCGCCGCAATCCCCCAAATGATCCACGGCGATATTCCCGCCGTCACGAAGGCCATGTAGTTTTTGCGGTTAGTCCGTGGATCGCTTCCGTCTGAGGTAGAAAACCACAACGCTCCCATCCAGTGCGAAAAGGCGCCTCCCCCAATCTCACGTATGGTTTGATGAGCCGTATCACTTGGTCCTAGAGGCTGGCCATTCTCTAGCAATTTAAGCTGTGAACTATAGGGTCGCTCAATCCCGTCCGATGAGACTACGTAAGGCAACCGAACTGTCATCGGAATAGCTATAAAATAGGCTTTTCCAACCTCCTGCTGGATTGCGCTCGGGTCAATTGAGATCTCAAAGGTAGGGCGAAACAACAAAATGACAAGCAGCGTAAGATCGAGCAAGCCACAAGCAAAGACGAGATACCGGATCACCCACTTGCTGCGCGTACGCTGTGCCAAATAGAGGCCACCATAAAACTGTCTGCTATGCTGAGGCATTGGCGTTCTTATCTACCGCTGCTTGGCGCTTGGTATTGATCGAGGTTGTAAATCAACTTTGGACGGATGACATCCCAGCTTATGCAATTGAAGTACATCCGCAAATTGGCCAAGAATAGAGCCGAGTAGTATACAAAGCAGGAGTTGATAGGGAATCTGATAACGAGGAATAAAGGCCAGTAAAACCGAGATTAGGAGTAAATAAAGTATCACTATGAGGCAGCCAGCAATAATGAAGCAACCCAGATGGCGATTAAGGTTCCGAACCCAGAAGCCAAGACAGGTAAGTAGAAGAATAGTTGCGATAAGCCATACGTCCCGGATCGCTCCGGTAAACCGTATATAGGCGCTATGCTTCAAACGTTCATAGGCTTCCAGCGTTGATTGGTTGGCCTGTATCATCTCAAGCTCGCGGACTCCAGGCAGATTCGAATAGTAAGGGACGTCTTGGATTAGATCGATCGAAGCAAGCTTCCAAGCAAGCATCGAATCCAGTGCGTCTTGTGTTTTTGATCCGTAACCCTGTAAGAAGAGAGCGAAGTAAGGATTTTCTTTGACTAGATCAAGCGCAGCCAACCTCTTAGCAAGCGTCAGATCCAGTGCATCAGGTACTCTGGGC
>JBOHHR010000182.1:0-5107 GCA_050725475.1 Gammaproteobacteria bacterium
CGCATGCTGGACCGAAACGTGGAGCTGCCTGCCGCCGTATGGACCCGACTGAACGCGAGTTGGGCGGTGTTTTTCGTGCTATTGGGCACTGCCAATCTATACGTAGCATTCAATTTTGCCACCGAGAGCTGGGTTAACTTCAAGCTTTTTGGCTTGATGGGTTTGACGGTGTTGTTCGTCTTCGCCCAAGCCTTTTACTTGGCTCGGTATACAACCCCAACAGACATCGAAGGATAACACCGGGATGCTGTACGCGGCCATCGGCGAAGACATACAGCGAAGCCTGGAACGGCGTAAACAAGCGCGCGCCGCGCACGTTGCCCGCATAGCCGATCTCGTCCAGCAGGGACGCATCGTGGTGGCTGGCCCGCACCCCGCCATAGACAGCGAGGATCCCGGCGAAGCAGGGTTCACCGGAAGCCTAATCGTGGCAGAGTTTGACTCTTTAGAAGCCGCGCAGGCCTGGGCAGACGCCGATCCGTATGTGGAAGCGGGCGTATATAAACAGGTATCGGTGAAACCGTTCAAAAAAGTCTTTCCTTAAGTCTTTCTTCGATGGAAACACGTATGGCGTTGATCCGCGCGCGCTTAGAACACGGCTTGCAACCCGAGCGCCTGGAAATCATCGACGAAACCCATAAGCATGTGGGCCATGTCGGCGCAACCCCCGATCGGGGCCACTTCTGCGTGACTATTGTCTCGGAGCGGTTTCGCCACGTCTCTTCGCTGCAGCGTCACCGCCTGGTCTATGAGACGCTAGGGGATCTGATGCGCACCGATATACACGCCTTAAGCATCAAGGCCTTGGCCCCGGGCGAGTGAGCAACCTTGCCGGATGCACGCGCAGCCGACCCGGCCGGCAGGTTCCATAAGGTATCTAGCAGATCGGCATGACTCCCACCCTGCAGTTGGCCATTGATCTGATCCGGCGGCCTTCCATCACCCCAGACGACGCGGGTTGTCAAGAAGTTATCGGTATGCACTTGAAACGGCTGGGATTCAAGGTCGAACACTGGTCATTTGCTGACGTCAATAACCTTTGGGCCACGCACGGGGAGGGTAGACCCTTATTTTGCTTCCTCGGCCACACCGACGTCGTTCCTCCCGGAACGCTCGCGAGCTGGCGTTACGATCCCTTCCAGCCCACGGTCGAGTCGGGCTTTCTTTACGGCCGCGGGGCGGCGGACATGAAAGGCGGTTTAGCGGCCATGGTAACGGCTGCCGAGCGTTTTCTGTGTAATCGGCGGGATCACGCAGGCACGATCGCCTTTCTTATAACCAGCGATGAGGAAGGCGCCGCGATTAATGGTACCGCCGCCGTTGTCCATCGCTTACAGGATTCGGGGATCGCGATCGATTGGTGTCTGGTTGGTGAGCCATCGAGCAATATCCGGCTAGGCGATGTGATAAAAAACGGCCGCCGCGGTACCCTCACCGGCATCCTGCGAATTCTGGGCACTCAAGGACACGTGGCCTATCCCGAAAGGGCGAACAACCCTATTCACCGGGCGCTTCCCGCTCTTGCCGCCTTGTGCGAGGAAAAATGGGATGAGGGAGTAGCGCCGTTTCCCCCTACCTCGTTCCAGATCTCGAATATCCGCGCCGGCACGGGCGCGGACAACGTGATCCCGGCGGAGTTGGAAGTCGTATTTAACTTCCGCTACAGCCCGGCGCTGAGCGCGGATATGCTCCAGTCTAAGCTCACAGAAATATTGAGACGCCACAGCCTCGACTTCCGGCTGGACTGGCGCCACTCTGGACTACCGTTCCTGTCTAAAGCCGGCCCGGTGTTGGAGGCCGTGACCAAAGCGATCCACGACGTCACCGGCCGAACAACCACACCCTCCACCATCGGCGGCACTTCAGACGGCCGTTTTATTGCGCCCATGGGGGCCGAAGTGGTCGAGCTCGGCCCCATCAACGCCAGCATCCATAAGGTGGACGAGCACGTTGCGGTCGACGATTTAGATACTCTTTCGGCTATCTACGAGCGGGTGCTCTGCAGATTGTTCGACGCCGCATAACCGAACCAGGGTTCACAGACGGCGCGTTATTTCGCCGCGGTCTTTTCCTTTTGGAACTGCGCTTCTTCTGTGGATCCCTTCATAGCCGTTACCGAAGATACCCCACCGTGGATGGTGTTGGTAACGTCGTCGAAGTAGCCCGCACCTACCTCCGCCTGATGGCTAGCAAACGTATAACCCCGGCTCACGGCCGCAAACTCCTTCTCCTGCACCATTTCCACGTAGGCCGTCATGCCCTGCTTGACATAATTTTCCGCAAGGTCATACATGTTGTACCACATGCTGTGGATCCCGGCCAAAGTGATGAATTGGTACTTGTACCCCATAGCGCCCAGTTCTTTTTGAAACTCAGCGATGGCCGAATCATCCAGGTTCTTTTTCCAGTTGAATGAAGGAGAGCAGTTATAAGCCAAAAGCTGGTCAGGGTATTCCTTGCGTATGGCCTGCGCAAAACGCTTAGCCTCATCCATATCCGGTACCGCCGTCTCACACCAGATAAGGTCTGCATACGGGGCATAGGACAAGCCCCGGTCGATCGCTTGATCCAAACCGGCTCTGGTGTGGAAGAAGCCTTCCGCCGTGCGCTCGCCGCTGATGAAGCGATGGTCGCGCTCATCGATATCCGAAGTCAACAACGCGGCGGCGTTGGCGTCGGTGCGCGCAAGCAAAACCGTCGGTACGCCACAGACATCGGCCGCCAAACGGGCCGCGGTAAGCTTTTGGATCGCCTCTTGGGTCGGGACCAAGACCTTTCCACCCATATGTCCACACTTCTTTACCGAAGCGAGTTGGTCCTCGAAATGCACGCCGGCCGCACCCGCCTCGATCATCGTTTTCATCAACTCAAAGGCATTGAGCACGCCGCCGAATCCCGCCTCCGCATCCGCTATGATGGGGGCGAAGTAGTCGATGTCGTTCTTCGCTTTCGACCATTGGATTTCATCGGCACGCTTGAACGCATTGTTGATCCGACGCACCACGGCAGGGACGGAGTTCACCGCGTAAAGGGATTGATCGGGGTACATGGTCTCGCTCGCGTTGGCGTCGGCGGCAACCTGCCAACCGGATAAATAGATCGCCTTTAGCCCGGCCTTGACCTGCTGTACCGCCTGCCCCCCCGTCAGCGCCCCCAAGCAGCCGACAAAAGGCTCTTCGTTAACCAGCTTCCAGAGTTTCTCGGCGCCACGTCGGGCCAAGGTATACTGGATGGGCACACTTCCTCGAAGCCGCACGACGTCGGCGGCCGAATAGTCGCGCGTAACCCCTTTCCAGCGCGCGCTGGTCGCCCATTCCTGCTCCAATTGCTTGGTTTGAATTTTAATATCATCGATCGCCATGAACTTTCTCCTGCCACAAAGCTGCTATAATCAATGTCCGCACGCCCCTTCCCGTTACGGTGCTGTCAAAGTCTTCCAAAGGCAAATGCCACACCATATTTCGGATCCGCATTGCGTCTGGCAACCAGGTTGGACCCGTGGTCATCACCTGTTCCAAGGCGCCCAGTTTCCGGCGCTTTTTGTTATGTTCCCGTACGTTACGTTGCAGCGCATCATTTGTCAAATGTGCAACGCAGGTAGGCGCTAAGCATGTGAAACCGAACACTGAGAAACGGGAAAAGACCGCGATATAATAAAAAACCGCCGGTCCTTTCAGATAGGGATAAGTTGTTGGCGATACGAATCCATGTCTAACCCGAAGGAAAACGCTAATATAAGCAACGACGCGGTGGTTAAGGAAGCGCCCCCGCGGGTAAAAAAGCCGCCCTTGTACAAGGTAGTTCTGTTGAATGACGACTTTACGCCCATGGACTTCGTGGTTCACGTATTAGAATATTTCTTCTGCTTGAATCGAACCAAGGCAACGCAAATAATGTTAGAGGTACACACCCGCGGAAAAGGGGTGTGCGGTGTTTTTACCCATGAGATCGCCGAAACGAAAGTCTCCCAGGTGAATGCCTACTCTAGAGATAATCAACACCCCTTGTTATGCACTCTGGAGAAGGTTTAACAGCCAATGACCACTTGAGCCAAAACAGCGCGTGCTTAGCAAAGAGCTGGAAGTAACCCTGAACCTCGCGTTTAAACGCGCGCGGGAAGAACGCCATGAGTTCATCACCGTGGAGCATCTGTTGCTCGCGTTGTTGGATAACCCATCGGCGGCGAAGGTCTTGCTTGCTTGTGGGGCGAAATTGGAGCAGTTGCGACGGGATCTCACCGACTTTATCAAGGAAACATCCCCGCTGCTGTTAGGGACGACCGGGAGAGACACGCAACCCACCTTAGGCTTTCAGCGCGTGCTGCAAAGGGCGGTGTTTCACGTCCAGTCATCCGGCAAGCGGGAGGTCACGGGTGCCTACGTGCTGGTGGCTTTATTCGGCGAGCGTGAATCCCAGGCGGTTTACCTTCTCAATCGTCAGGATATCGCCCGCTTGGACGTGGTGAATTACATTTCCCATGGGATCTCCAAGGTCTCACAAGAAGAAGAACGCGGAGACTACCAAGACAGCGACGAAGAAGCGGAATCTCCCGGGGGCACGAGAAAAACGCCCCTGCAGGCCTACACGACAAATCTAAACCGGCTCGCGCGGGCCGGCAAGATCGACCCCCTAATCGGACGAGAAGAAGAAATTCAGCGAACCATTCAGATCCTGTGTCGCCGCCGCAAAAACAACCCTTTGTTTGTCGGCGAGGCGGGGGTTGGAAAAACCGCCCTTGCGGAAGGTCTGGCCAAGCGTATCGTCGACGGCGACGTGCCTGGGGTGCTGGCCGACAGCACCATTTACGCGCTCGATTTGGGCGCGCTGCTGGCAGGTACCAAGAATCGCGGCGATTTCGAAAAGCGCTTGAAGGGCGTCATCGCCCAGCTTGAGCGGGAAGAGGGCGCGATCTTGTTTATCGATGAGGTTCACACCATCATTGGCGCAGGCGCCGCTTCGGGCGGTGTCATGGATGCCTCCAACCTGATCAAGCCGGTGCTTGCTTCCGGCCAACTGAAATGCATCGGTTCCACCACGTACCAGGAGTACCGCGGAATCTTTGAAAAAGATCGGGCGCTGTCGCGCCGCTTCCAGAAAATTGACATCA
>JBOHHR010000183.1:0-2781 GCA_050725475.1 Gammaproteobacteria bacterium
ATAAAAGGCGCCACGGCAGATCCTTGAGCAAGAACGATTAGCGCACCCAATAGCACCATAATGACGATTATGGGCGCGAGCCAAAACTTCTTGCGCTCCCGCATAAAAGCCCACAAGTCTTTTAATAACTCCCACATTAGAAAGGTTTCTCCAAATGGTCTTTTGATCGGTTCTTACTTTGCACGCGATAACTGGCTGCCTTTACATCAAACTGCCGATGCATGGGATCCCGGCCAAACAGGCGCATTATGCGCCCGATCGGGACGATCATCACATAGTACATGAGCCCTAGGATGATGCGGCTGTTGAACCTTCCTAGAACCTCGCCAACAGCCATCCACGCCCGATACACGCGGAGCAAGCTTTGAGGCCATACCAACGCCCACCCGCTCAGAACTCCTCCTACTATCCAAGGCCACAAGCGAAAGGAGTGATCGAATAGCCAGGGCAAAACAACACCAAATAGAAGCGCGACGATGAAACCTGTGGAAAGCCCAAAACGACGAAGCTCACGCGGATCCGGTACGTCCATGCCTCAATCCAACTGAAACTCTTTGCGCCAATCGCTCGTTTCCTGCCACGGGGGCTGTTTTTTCTTGTCCAGAAGCAGGTTCTCCATTACCAGGTAATCCATTTCGGTGCGCCTAAAGCAACGGTATGCGTCCCCGGGCGTGCAGACAATGGGTTCACCGCGCACGTTAAACGAGGTGTTCACCAGCACCGGGCAACCGGTACGCGCTGCAAAGGACTGCAACAAACGATAAAACCGTGGATTGGTGTCGGCATGCACGGTCTGGACCCGTGCCGAGTAGTCTACGTGGGTCACCGCCGGGATCTCGGAGCGCGGTACATTGAGCTTCTCTATCCCAAATAAGCGCTCTTGCTCTTCGGTCATCAGGAAGCGTTTATCCGCCTTCACGGGGGCCACGAGCAGCATATAGGGGCTGTCATGATCCATCTCGAACCACTCAGATACCTTCTCCCTGATCACCGCCGGCGCGAAGGGCCTAAAGGATTCCCGGTACTTGATCTTTAGGTTCATGACGGACTGCATCTTAGGACTACGTGGATCCCCGATGATGGATCGCGATCCCAGGGCCCTCGGCCCGAACTCCATGCGGCCTTGGAACCAACCCACGACATAACCTTGGTCGAGGATCTCGGCCACCCGGGCGATAAGTTCCTCTTCTTCTAAGCGCTTCCAGGCAGCGCCAACAGGATCGAGGCACCGGATGATTTCGTCATTGCTGTAAAAAGGACCAAGATAAGCGCCTTGCATGGTATCGCTGCCATTAGGTTTGCGTGGCTGCTGCAGATATTCATGCCACACCGAAAGCGCCGCACCTACCGCACCGCCGGCATCTCCAGCGGCAGGCTGGATCCAGAGATCCTTGTATGGGCCCTCTTTTAGGATCCTCCCGTTGGCCACACAGTTTAGCGCCACGCCTCCGGCCAAGCACAGGTGATCTATGCCGAGCTCGCCGTGCACCGTGCGGCACAGCCGCAGGATGATCTCTTCCGTAACAAGCTGGATAGAACGGGCGATATCCATCTCCCGCTGGGTAACCTCAGACTCAGGCTTCCGCGCCGGGCCGCCGAACAAGTCGTCGAATCGGCCATTGGTCATGGTAAGACCAGTTGCGTAATTAAAATAATCCATGTTTAGCCTAAATGTGCCGTCGTCCTTGAGATCCAGCAGCTTCTCCAAGATCACGTCCGCGTATTTCGGCTGCCCATAAGGAGCCAGTCCCATTAGCTTATACTCACCGGAATTTACCTTGAAACCGGTGAAGTACGTGAACGCCGAGTACAACAGGCCAAGGGAGTGAGGGAAATCAATTTCCCACTGGGCGCTCAGCTGATTGCCTTCGCCCACCCACACCGAACTCGTGGCCCACTCGCCCACACCATCGAGACAAAGTACAGCGGCCCGCTCAAAGGGGCTGGCGAAGAACGCGGAGGCCGCATGAGAGCGATGGTGTTCGGAAAAAAGTAAGGGTGGAAGCGTAGCCTCCCCGACGTCTGCGACCGTGGCTAGCTCCCTCTTCAACGTCGTCTTCAGGAACAGTTTGTCCTTGAGCCAAATAGGCATCGCCACCACGAAAGATCGAAATCCTTTCGGCGCGAACGACAGGTAGGTTTCGAGTAGCCGCTCGAACTTGATTAGGGGTTTATCGTAAAAAACTACATAGTCGATTTGGTTAAGACCGCCTGCCTGCTGCAGACAATAGCGAACGGCATTAGCGGGGAACTCCGGATCGTGCTTCTTACGGCTGAAACGCTCTTCCTGAGCGGCGGCGACAATGGCTCCCTCCACTACGAGCGCGGCTGCGCTATCGTGGTAATAGGCCGATATACCGAGGATCTTGGTTGCCAAAGCTCCCACTACGTTTGGAATTATGCTGTTGTCTCTATTATCTCATTTATCGGCGGCTATCGAAATACCCCGTTTTGAATCTGACCTTGAAACCGGCCTAGCTTGCTGGAGGGGGTGAAACGGCTAATTGAATGCCCTCCACGCCGTAAGTTTGTTCCCAGCGCGGATTATTTAGTTGCTAAAGAGGACATTGCCTCCTAGGTGCCTGGCGGTCCAACCTAGGAGGCGATTGAGATGTCTATATAAGGCCCGGTACCCACCATTATCCGTAGCGTACGTGTGCTAGCAGACGTTCCATCCTGGCGGCGCACCAGACCATACGCCTTGAACACCCGGTAGACCTGCTTGTTGCTGATCGACAACCCCTCACGTCGGGCAATGACTGCGATCCGCTTGTACCCCCA
>JBOHHR010000184.1:0-12408 GCA_050725475.1 Gammaproteobacteria bacterium
ACCAGCGGCTGCGGGGGCGGCGACCCGACCAGCGGCTCCGGGGGTGGTGACTCCGCCAGCGGCTCCGGGGGCGGTGACTCCGCCAGCGGTTCGGTGGTGACTTCGTCCCCGGCAGCTTCCTCAGGGCTTGCCACTGGGGGACCCTTACCTCCGGCGCTATCTTTCGGCGCAGCCTCAGAGCCACCTCCCAGCGCATTCTCAGACTCTGCCGCCGCAGCCTCTCCTGCGGAGCTATCGCTCGCTGTAGCCTCAGACCCGCTTGCGGAGCCGTTCTTAGGGGCCACTGTCGCGGGACTTTTCCCTGCCGCCTTAGGGGCAGCCTCAGGACCACCTGCGGAGCCATCCTTAGGCTCTCCATCTGATTCTTTAGAGCCCCCGGAGTCGTTTCCGCTCGAAGGGGCGGTCACAGCCGGCGGTGTCTGTTGCGCCTCTTTGATGCTCGCTTCCGCAATATCGCCGGCTTGCTCTTGGATCAGGGGAGTGGTATCGCGATACTGCACCGCTACTGCAAATTGGGGATCGAGCTCTGCCGCTTGCTGGAAGCCCGATTGAGCCTCTGCGTAGCGCCCCTGATCGAGCAGATCCAGCCCTCGTGCAAAGGCGAGGAACGCTTCCAGATTAGTAGTCTGTAGCTTGTCTATAGCTGCCTTAGTCGCCGGGGACAGCTTATCGGGGTCAAGACCCGCTTGCCGAATTATGTCGTAGACCAGCGCCTTTTCCAGGAGAAATATGCTCTCCAAAGCCCCACTTTCGGTGGTGGCCCCTAATTCCTCGGCGTCGGTGGTCAGCGTCGCCGCATTGATGCTGATATCGAGATCGGCGACTTGATCGCTAAAGGCGGCCGACCCGAATCCTAGGATCAGTCCTGCAATGAGCGCATTAAAAGCACTCTTACGATACAGCGGTGATCTATTCTTGCTTCGACTCCTCATGTAACCCCCTCCGCGACTCTACTAAGTAGTCCCCGATGACGATCTTCTCCGCCCGCAAAAGCCGAGCGGCGCGTACTGTTTTATCCTTTGAGACGAGACCGCTCTCGGATAGCTTGATCTCGTCGAGCAATCTCCGGATGCGTTCGCGTTCCAGCACTTTGATGCCGGGTATTTTCGCGATATCGCTTATCACCATGGCCGTCAGACCTTTTCCAAGCGCGCGGTACTTCGCATTACCTTTATTAACAAAAGGATGCACGGCGATGCTGTTGGGCTCCGGTGGTGAGTGACTCAAATTGTTTTCATTGGCCAGGGCGTGTTGGACTTCATCATGGATCCGTTGACTGATCAGGGACGTTAGATGCCGCGATACTCCTTTCTCCCTGGCTCCCTTTGGATCGATAACCGCATAGCTTCGCCATTGGTTAATGGCCTTGGGCAGATCTCCCCTATCCAGATGAATCACGCCCAAATAGTATGCAGCCGCGCCATTGTAAGGAAATGCCGCCTGAAGCTGGGAGAATATTCTCCGAGCTGCCGCGAGATCCTTGTTTCGAATTAACTCGACGCCCGCTTTTTCAGTTAAAACCTCGGGACTGATCCAGCGGCCAAGCCGGGCCTCCATGTTTTTCGGTATGGCGGCAACGCGATCGCCATGTGCGCTAAACTTAATCCTTTGCCCGGCCTTGATATCCTTTGTGAGCCCATCGCGATACCAGCGGCCGGCATTCTCGAATACGGCGATCTCAACCCCATCTCTGCCAGCAACCACGTAGACCTTGCCCACGGTGAGTGCGAGCACTCCATGGGTTGTCCTGAGGAAAAGGGGATGGTCACGCCGGGTGATCGTGGGCATCGCATAGGCGATGACGTGGCCTTGCCGGAGATCAACGACGTGCTCGCTGTTGCGGCGATTAACGCCGAGCAACGTGCTGGGACCGAGATGGATGACATCCCCGTCAGCAAGCACGATGCGAGCTCGGCTGTCCGCATCCGCAGTCGTTTGAACCACGCTCCCGGGCGGCAGGAGCACACGAGAGCGCGCGGCGAAGGGGGTTGGGTGCTTGGGCAAGTAAAGGGTTACCTTACCGCTCACAAGCTCCATGAGAGCGGTTTTGTCCAGTAGCGGGGCCTGATCAGAGTTCACATTCCCTTCCAATCGTTGCTGCGGCCCTGCGCAAGCGAACGCGGCGATAGCGAATGAGGCGAGAACAGCGGTCAAGGTCTGCACCACCAGAATAGTGAGGCTGAAAGTTTTCATCGTCCGTTGCTGGTTAACGCTAGAAGTTGAAGTTAACACCAAAATTGATCCCGGCCAAGAGCTTGTCATAATCGTACAGCGGCACATTCGAATCATTACGAATATAAGAGAACGAAGCGGACACAAAGTAATTCCGATAGAAGGTACGGCTGAGCGAAAGCACAGCCGTATAGCGGTGCTCCTTGCGGTCACCCAATGACTCGAACCCCGAGGCCGGGGCATCATAATCCCGGTCTAGGTAACGCAGATAGACATTTGCTCCTGTCCCGTTTTTCCACCGCGCAGCATAGGAAGGGCCGATCGACCAGTCGCTATAAGAAAAGCGCTCGGCGTTGGCATCGCGCGAGGCGTACGCACCTATGAGCGAGACGAAATGATCCGCGCCCACCGCAGTAAATCGATAATTGGGTCCAAAGCTACCGATATGGGTGGCATTGCTCTGCTCATCGTCTGCGTCGTCGACGAAATCTTCGTCTTCATAGCGGTAGCCGACGGTAAAACGCAGATCCCGCTTCAGGTAATAGTCAGCGCTGGGAGCGACGTAAAACGCATGGGATAAATCCTCGTTGGAAAACCTCCTGTCGATGAATCCCGCCGGTAACCGAACGCGAAACTCCGGCCTGCCGTATTCTAAGGCGCTGCGCGCGTCGATCTGGGTATAGTTAAATTCGCTGTCGGCAGAACCGGGATATTCATGATGCAAGAAAAATACATCCCCTCGCCACGCAAACGCATCTTTTTTGCCGAAATCGTAAAAAAGATCGGCAAAAGCGTCGAAGTCGATGAACCAACCTTCTAAGCGTTCCCCCGTGCGTAAGACCCCTCCGTCGTCACGGTTGATGATGGAATCGGTGGGAGCGACGTTGATGTTATTGTCGAAGTGCGGGCCGATGGAAGCGCGCAAGGCGACCGCTAGTCGCTTGTCTGCGCGTTCGATATGCTGCACCACTTGCTCGATTTGCCGGCGCAAGTCCGCAGGTGGCTCGGCTTCCAAAGCCTTTCTTAATTCTGCCGCCGCAGCAGCCCGAGCGCCCCTCTGCAAATAGGCCAGCGCAAGTTCTAAACGCACGGAGGTGCGCGTCGGATCGCGTTCCAGAATGCTGCGGAATTTCTCGATAGCCAAGTCCGGCTGGCCGACTTTGACGGCCGTGCGGGCCAGCCAGTAGAAAATGTCTATCGTCCCCGCCTGCTGTGCGATCTCTTGGAATAGCGGTAAGGCAAGCCGGTACGATTGGTCGTAGTACAGAGCCATGGCTTGGCGCAGCTTGGCGTTCAGCTCTGCGACTTCCCGCGGGGAGAGCTTTTTGATATCACCGGTTTCGATCGGTGTCGACGAGGGCACAAGACCCCCTGAGTCCTCTGCGCCAACCCACCCGAAATTCAGCAGCGCCAAAAGGCCGAGGATGTTGATTATGCGAGCCGATGACCGCCTCATTCCCCTTAACTCCTTAATGCCCTCCCAAGGCGGGTAGTAACGCGCGCATTGTATGTCATAAGGAGGGCCCCGTTCCACAATCCGCAGCGATGCGGGCGCGCGTTCGGACACTGTGTAATCACGTAGGCTCGAACTCTCGACGTATTGGTGTAGAATCGCGAACGGTCGCATTCTGCTTTGCCCACTTGCCTCCAGCGGCTGGCGTTGCAAGGGTAACGGCGTCGTGGTTGAGGAAGACCTATTGGTATCATTTCGCTCGCGCGGACTCGCTGCGGTGGCGCTTGGTAACCGCCGTTTAGCTCAGCGATAAGAAGAAGATATGGCGAATACGGTAGCCTTTAACAAAGAACTTCCGGATATAACGAAATCGGAGGCGATGTGGGCGCGATCGGTCGGTTTGATCCCGGCCGGAACCCAGACCCTGGCCAAGGGTCCGACCCAGTTTTCCGAGGGCGTAGCCCCTAAGTATCTGGTACGCGGTAAAGGGGCGCGGGTGTGGGACCTCGATGGCAACGAATACCTGGATTTCAACATGGGGATCGGGCCGCTGATACTGGGTTACTGCCACCCAGAGGTGGATGCGGCAATTCGAAAACAACTGGAAAACGGCATCACCTTTTCGCTCATGCACCCGCTAGAGGTAGAGCTTGCCGAACTGATGAGGCAATGCATCCCGAATGCCGAGTCGGTACGCTTTTCCAAGACGGGCTGTGACGTGACCAGCGCTGCCGTACGTTTGGCACGAGCTTATACGGGGCGGGAAAAAGTGCTCTGTTGCGGCTACCACGGCTGGCACGACTGGTACGTCGCAGTGACCGATCGCAACGGCGGCGTTCCCGCTTTTAACGCGGAGCTTACGCATACCTTCCGGTACAACGCTATCAATTCGGTCACCGCCGCTATAGACAAGGAAACGGCCTGTGTGATCCTGGAACCCTTTGCCTTTGAGTGCGAACAAAACGGTTTCCTCTCCGCATTGCGCGAAGTCTGCGATAAATTCGGTGTGCTCTTGGTCTTTGATGAGATGTGGACCGGTTTTCGTTGCGCGCTGGGGGGAGCCCAAGAGTTTATCGGCGTGCGCGCCGATCTGAGTCTGTTCTCCAAAGCCATGGCGAATGGGATGCCGATTTCCGCCATCACCGGGCGACACGAGGTGATGCGCTTGTTGGATGAAAAAGTGTTCTTTTTTACCACGTTCGGGGGTGAAGCCTTGTCCTTAGCGGCCTCCATCGCGTGTATCAACGTGATCCGCCGCGATGGCGTCATCGACCATCTCGCCGGTACCGGGCAGCGGTTGGTGGAGGGGGTGGGTCGGCTGCTCGGAGAATTAGCGATCGACTTCGTATGGGTCTCCGGCTATCCATTTCGAACCTTGATGAATTTTACACCTCGATCCGCCAGTCCCTGGGAAATGAAAACCCTGGTGCAGCAAGAGCTACTGCGGCGCGGGATTTTATGGTCCGGGATGCACAACATGTGTCACGCGCATACACCCCAAGACATCGACTACGCCCTTGAGGCGTTTGCCGAAGTGCTTGTGGTGCTGAGAGACGCTGTGCGCGCCGGGACCGTAGCTAACTTGCTGTGCGGCAAAGTGGTGCAGCCGGTTTTTCGGCGCGCAGGCTGATAGTAACCGGCGCGTTGCTTTGTCGTGAGCGCTTTAGAGCTTTTTTCCTTGCAGGGGAAAACCGCCGTGGTAACCGGGGGCGCGGGCCTTTTGGGGCGCTACCACTGCAAGGCCCTGGCCGATGCGGGGGCTACGGTGGTGGTGGGCGATTTGGATAGGGCAAAATGCCAGTCGCTTGCGGAGAGCCTCGGCAATAAAGCCTTCGGATCGGTCGCCGATGTTACCGATATTCAGTCGATACGCGATCTGCTGGCCCAGGTTATGGCCCGTACTGGGCGGGTAGATGTGTTGGTGAATAACGCCGCCATCAATGAGCGGCTTGAAAATCCCATCATGGCTGTCGAGGACTCGAGGTTTGAAACCCTTTCGCTCGCGCGCTGGAGGCAATCGCTCGAGGTGAATGTGACTGGTGTTTTCGTGTGCTCCCAGGTGATCGGTTCCAAAATGGTCGAGCTTGGAGGAGGCAGCATCATTAATATTGCCTCGACCTACGGTATTGTGGCACCGGATCAATCGCTTTATCGCGCTCCGGACGGCACCCAACGGTTTTTTAAATCCGCGGCTTACCCGACCGGCAAAGGCGCGGTCATCGCGTTGACTCGCTATTTGGCGAGTTACTGGGGCAAAGTCGGGGTGCGGGTGAATGCCTTATCCCCCGGCGGCGTTGAGGATGGTCAGGAGCCCTTTTTTCTGCAACAGTATGCGCGCCGAACACCCTTAGGCCGCATGGCCGCTCCCGGGGACTATATGGGCGCTTTGGTGTTCTTGGCCTCGGATGCCTCCTCGTATATGACCGGCGCCGATCTTGTGGTGGACGGCGGATTCACCATCTGGTGATAACCGGCTCAGACGGCGATGAAAGGCGCTATTTCTTGGCCAGTTGACTTTAATCGCTCACCCGTGGATCGTGTTACGAGAAAAACCAACAAAAGAAGGCGAACTATGGCAGCTGTGGATATTGGAGGCCGAAAGATAGGCCAAGGTGAACCCGTCTACATCATCGCAGAGATCGGCATTAATCATAACGGTTTTCTAGAGAGTGCGAAAAAACTCATTACCGGTGCAAAGAAGGCTGGAGCGGATGCGGTCAAGTTTCAGAAACGCACTCCGGAGATCTGCGTCCCTCAAGACCAGTGGTATATCGAGCGGGATACCCCTTGGGGTAGGTTGACTTATATCGAATATCGCCGCAAGGTGGAGCTGGGTCAAAAGGAATATGAGGCGATCGATAGCTATTGCCGGCACCTTGAAATCGACTGGACGGCCTCATGCTGGGATGAGGCTTCGATCGATTTCATAGAGCAATTTGACCCGCCGTTCTACAAGCTCGCGAGCGCCTCCTTGACCGACTTTTCCCTATTGCGCAAGGCGCGTGGTACGGGAAGGCCGGTTATGTTGTCGACCGGGATGTCCACCATGGAAGAGATCGTCGCTGCGGTGGATGTCATTGGCGAAACGAACAAGCGAGGGGAGCCGATTCTGATGATCGCCCATTCCACATCGACCTATCCTTGTCGCTTGGAAGAGTTGAACTTGCGCATGATTCCAACCCTGATCCAGACCTATCCGCGCGTGCCAATCGGTTATTCGGGGCATGAAACAGGGCTGGCTCCCTCGTTGGCCGCCGCCGCCTTGGGCGCCACATTTATCGAGCGCCATATCACCCTGGATCGTGCGATGTGGGGCACCGATCAGGCCGCTTCCGTGGAGATCGGAGGTTTTGAGCGTCTGGTGAATAACGTACGGGATATCGAACGAGCCCTCGGGGACGGCGTTAAACGCATTTATGCCAGCGAAATGGGCTCGCGCGAAAAGCTCAGGAGGGTGCGCCACGCTTTCCATCGGCCTCGAGTTCACCAGGGTGCGGCCGGATAGACAACTCTTATCTACTTCGGTAGGTGATTCGCCCTTTGTTTAAATCATAAGGCGTTAGCTCGACTGTGACGGCGTCACCGGTCAATATGCGAATGTAGTTCTTCCGCATCTTGCCGGAAATGTGCGCGGTGATCACGTGCCCATTCTCCAGCTCGACCCGAAACAGGGTATTGGGGAGGGTTTCTATCACCTTACCCTCCATCTGGATGTGATCTTCTTTCGGCATCACCTTTTATAAAGTAACAAAAGTTCACGCTGCCCTGCGCCGCTACTTGCCGTTGCATGGGAGGAGAAAAGCCACCCCATCGCCTTTTCGGCTTGTCGAAAATGTACAAGCTCATCGGTAAATTCCACCATTATCGCCCATATCGCAATCGCCCAGCAACCTGACTGAGAGCCGCAAGCTAAGCGAGCGCGGCGATCAGTTTTTCTCCATCCTGCCCTAAGGCTTTAATCCTGGCCTTTTGGATCATGTTCTCAAGCACCCGCCCGGCGGGGGGCGTTGTCTCGACGCGCAAAAAATTGGGGGTATACCCGAGATAGCGGATCGCTCCCTGCGTGTCCGCGGGTTGCGCTGATTCCCACAGCACCGAAAATTCCCGCCCCAAGTGCGCCGAAAGGACGCGAGCTTTCATACGCTTGGCCAACGCGTGTAATTCCATGGTGCGCCGCCTCTTAATCGCGGCAGTCACCTGTTCGGCGAAACGCGATGCCTGGGTGCCTGGGCGCGGGGAGTAGGGAAAGACATGCAGGTGAAGAAACTCGATCCCCTCGATAAATTGTAAGCCCTCTTGCCATTCTCGTTCCGTCTCTCCCGGAAACCCCACGATGATATCGGTGCTCGCCTGGAAATCGGCAATCTCGCTGCGCGCGTGCGCGACCAAAGCTTCAAAGTCACGCGTGCGGCAGCGCCGGGCCATGCGCTTGAGCACACTGTCGCTCCCGCTCTGTAAGGGCAGGTGCAGATGGGGCATCAGGCGCGCTGCGGCGAATAACCTAAAAAACTTCGGGGGCAAGTTCCAAGGCTCCAAGGAGCCCAAACGCAATCGGCGACAATCGGTGTCGTTCAGAACGGCTCTTATCAGCTCGGCTAGATCGCTACCGAGGTCAGAGCCATAACCACCGAGGTGCACGCCCGTGAGCACCACCTCCTTCACCCCTTGGGCGGTCAAGGCATTGATCTGCGCTACGACATCGCTGATGCGCCGGCTGCGTTCTTCTCCTCTGGCGATCGTTACGACGCAAAACGTGCAGCGGTGGCGGCAGCCGTCTTGCACTTTTACGAAGGCGCGATTACGCCGGTGCGGAAACATTGCTGCTTCGCCTGGCTCGGTCGCAAACTCGGGCATGGCCGGTAAGCTCAACGCGTCGGTGGCGATTTCGACCAAGCGATCCTTGTCGCGATTGCTCACGACGACATCCACGCCCTCCAAGGCCTGGGTGCCATCCAGGCTCACAAAACAGCCGCTCACGACGAGCTTTGCGTGCGGGTTCTGGCGTTGCACACGGCGGATCAACTGGCGCGACTTGCGCCCCGCTTCCTCCGTCACCGCACAGGTATTGACCACCACCAGATCGGCACTATCAGCCTGAGCCGTAAGCGCATGACCCTGGCGCCGAAAAGCGCTGGCCCAAGACTCGATTTCGGCTTCGTTCAGGCGACAGCCCAAGGTAGTAAGATAAACGTGCATGGATCCCTCAGAGCCTACCTCTCGGCGACGATGTAGGCGATCCAGCCCGGATCGGGCTGCCCTACTTCGGTGGGCAGAAAAATGCCATTGGCTTTGCCTGTCTTCTCATCGGTGCCCTGCCAGTACACGGTCACGCGCGAAAATCCGCTCTCGTGCAGGATCTCCCGGATCTCGGGCAGCGTCCACAACCGCCACACATAGCTGAAGGCTTTAGGGAGGCGGGATCCGTCCTTGAAGTTGAAGTGCATATGGCAGCTCATCTCGCCGCTGATCGGGTTATACGAGGCTTGATGCCAAACATAAGTAAACCCATCGTGGCGAGTGCGTTCGCGCAACACCCGGAAGGCATCGTAACCGCCATAGGCGTCCAGAAAGAAAATCCCATCCTCAACCAGCCGGGCGTGCACGCGCCGGAAATACCGCCGCATCGTTTTTCGTTCTTTGAACAACCAGTAGCTGAAGTTCATGGCCAATACACAGTCCACCGGCTCCGCCTTTATTTTCAGCACATTGCTACGCACCAAGCTCAGGCGCCGCCGAGCGCCAGGCGCAAGCGCACTCTGGTTATGCGTGGCGCCCCAGCTCAAAACCTCTGGGTCGATATCCACTCCAATAGCGCGCTTGCGGCGATGGCGATGCACCCATTCGCAGCAGATGCTCGCCGTACCGCAAAAATCCTCGCGCAGAATAAATGCGGGGCGACCGCGCAGGTCTTTGAACGTCTCTTCCACAAAGTCGATTTCGGCTTCCACGCACTGCACCGACTGCTCGTAAAGCCGATAGCGATCCGCCTGCTCCGCCAGGGTGCTTCTGGTTCGTCTTGCCATCGTGCCGCTTAAGACTTAGCCGCTAAAACGATACATGCTAACATCAACCCCTCATATTGCCTTGTCACAAAATCGTAATACCCGCCGAAGATACTACCGATGGACGCCCCCCACCTGAAATCGCGGGAATTGTATATCAACCGTGAGCTTAGCCTGCTCGAATTCAATCGACGGGTACTGGAGCAAGCGAAAGACGAGACGGTCCCGCTGCTGGAGCGGCTTAAATTTCTCTGCATCGTAAGCTCCAACCTGGACGAGTTCTACGAGATCCGTGTAGCAGGGCTCAAACAGCAGGTTGCATTCGCCGCGGTCCAAACCGGGCCCGATAGCTACAGCGCGGTTGAACAGCTAAAGCGGATCAGCGAAAGCGCGCACAAGCTCGTTGCCGATCAATACGCGACGTTAAGCGATGTGTTGCTGCCCGCGCTCGCCCAGCACCAGATCCGGTTTTTGAAGCGATCCCAGTGGAACACCAAGCAAGCGGCGTGGGTCAAGCGCTATTTCAACCGGGAATTGTTGCCGGTGTTGAGCCCGATTGGGCTGGATCCCGCACATCCCTTTCCCCGGATCTTGAACAAGAGTCTGAACTTCATTGCCTCTCTGGAAGGACGCGATGCGTTTGGCCGCAACAGCGGGGTCGCCATCGTGCAGGCACCCCGTTCCCTCCCGCGTTTGATACGGTTGCCTGAGGGCGGCGCCCGCGGCCCTGATGATTTCGTTTTCCTGACCTCTATCATCCATGCTCACGTCTCTGATCTGTTTCCGGGGATGAATGCCACCGGCTGCTATCAGTTTCGCGTGACCCGCAACGCCGATCTGTTCGTGGACGATGAAGAGGTCGACGACTTGCTGCGGGCGCTCGAAGGCGAGCTGCCATCGCGCCGTTTCTCAGACGCGGTGCGCCTAGAAGTCGCGGACAATTGCCCTCCGGAGATGACCGGGTTTCTGCTAAAGCAGTTTAACCTCAGCTCGGACGACCTGTTTCAGGTGAACGGTCCGGTGAACTTGAACCGTTTGATGGCGATCCACGAGCTGGTCGACAGGCCCGAGCTGAAATACCCCGCTTTCACACCCAGCATGCCGCTTCGACTTGCGCGCAACGGCGATGTCTTCGAGGCCGTACGCAAGGGCGATATCCTGCTTCATCACCCATTTGAGTCGTTCGCTCCCGTCATCGACTTTATCCGCCAGGCGGCGGCCGATCCTGGGGTGCTGACCATTAAGCAGACGCTCTACCGTACCGGAAGCGAATCCGCCATCGCGGAAGCATTGATCGAGGCGGCGCGCACAGGCAAGGAAGTGACGGTAGTGGTTGAGCTGCGCGCTCGCTTCGATGAAGCGGCTAATATCGAGCTGGCGAACGATTTGCAAGAGGCGGGCGCGCATGTGGTCTATGGCGTGGTCGGGCACAAGACCCATGCCAAGATGGTTCTGGTAGTCCGCCGCGAGGGCCGGCAGCTCAGGCGCTATGTGCACCTGGGTACGGGAAACTATCACGCGCGAACGGCACGCCAATATACCGATTATGGCCTGCTTACCTGCGACCCGGCCACAGGCGAGGATGTACACAACATTTTTCAACAGCTGACGGCGCTGGGTCGCGCGAGTAAGCTGAAGAAGTTGTTGCAGTCGCCGTTCACCTTGCACAAAACCCTGCTCGATCATATCGAGCGGGAGGCGAGCTTCGTACGCGAAGGAAAGCCAGCACGCATCATCGCTAAGATGAACGCCCTACAGGACACCCCGATCATCGAAGCCTTGTATGCCGCCTCTCAGGCCGGGGTGAAGATCGACCTTATCGTGCGCGGGGTGTGTGTGTTGCGCCCAGGCGTCAAGGGGGTATCGGAAAACATTCACGTGCGCTCCATAGTCGGTCGCTTTCTGGAGCATGCCCGGGCGTTTTATTTTCACAACGACGGCGACTGCCGGCTGTTCTGTTCCAGTGCCGATTGGATGGCGAGAAACTTTTTCCGCCGCATCGAGACCTGTTTTCCGATCGAAGACAAGCGTTTGAAGGAACGCCTGATCAAACAGGGCCTAATGCATTACCTGGCGGACAACACCCAAGCCTGGCTTTTGCAAAGCGATGGCTTTTACCGCCGCGCAAGCCCGGGGAACGCCAAACCTCGGGCGGCACAGGAGGTACTGTTGGAGGAGTTGTCCGAAAGCACAACTTAAGCGTGCTGGAGGAGGCAGGGGTGCCGTCGCTCGAATGGGCGGCCGCATGAACGGGCCTTCCAAGGGCAAGTAATGGATGCGAGACACTACACTGTTAGCTAAACGTCAACGCATATCCCGCCGCCTCAAGATAGGCCGCTCTCAAGATAGGCCGCCTCCTGTTCCAGGTCGGCCCGCGTCAGCGGATGTTCATCCAGCCAGGCGGGAGGAAAGGCCAGCCATATTTTGGATCCGTCCACCTTCGCCGTGATCAAGGGCAGTGGCTTGACACTTTGGGAGCGATGCAGCAGTGCCGATAGGCGCAAGAGAATGCATAAACGGCGCGTCGCTTGCGCGCTGTGCTTCGCGATCTCCTTGATCTCGTCAACGGGAAATTTGCGCCGGTGAGCGCGCACCAAGGTGGCGAGAAACTGTTGCTCCCCCTTGGAGAAACCCGGCATATCGAGATTTTCGAGCAGTGGGCTATTTACTTGACTGGACTGACCACAAGGTGTAGTGGTTAGGGGGTGGAAGACTATCCCGGCACCCTTTTCGCAGTTCGAGGAGCGGTTCGACACTGAGGCGGCGTGCCGAGCGTACTTG
>JBOHHR010000185.1:0-4626 GCA_050725475.1 Gammaproteobacteria bacterium
GTCCAGTTCATCGTAAAGGAGGTAATGGGCGTAACCGGCGGAAGAAAAATCTCCGACGAACGCGTAATACGGCCACATCCCGTAAACGAAGTAGTTGACCAGCTCTGGAATAATGGGGTTTATGTCCAAATAACCCTGCCCGTGACCGTGCGAGGGCAGATTTAGCGGCACACCGTCTATCCTGGCGTTGAAATCGGTGCCGTGGTCCAGATTAAAGCCGCGTAAAAAATACTGGTTTGCCTTGCCCGTTCCGCTGTGCTGCGTCACCACCGCCCCGGGCACGATCTCTAACAGCTCACCGCTTCTTAAGATCGGTCGCGTCCGGAGCTGCGCCTGACCCACCCGACCTTGGTTAGAAGATTCCGCGATCCCGCTCAGATCATCGGCGCGACCCGTGACCGTGAGCGTGTCGAGTTCGGTTACTTCCTCTTCTTCATGGGCAAAAACCTGTCCTGGAGCGATGGCAAGAAAAATAGCGCTCAGAACCCAAACTAAGCTTCCAAACACGGTTGGGCCTTCTAACGAAACCGTGGCCAAGCGCTTAGATGGTCTTAAGCCGCTTAGTTACGCTTGCCTTCGCCGCCTAAATAAGCGCCATCCGAAAAAAGCCAGCAGCACAACGCTACCCAGTACGACAACAAGAAGCCCGCGAGAGCCTCCTTCGGAACCTTGTTCCGGTACCGTCCCTAATCCCACCCGTAACGGGATGCGGATGGTGTCCTCTTCGGCTGCAGCCTCTCCGATGGTTACCAGCAGGGCGTAGTTTCCGGGCTTATCGAAATCGGCTTGGGTCTCGACCACTCCGTGTTTATAAGCCTTGGGAGGCACCTCCATCAGCGTGCGCTGCTGTTCCAGTTGGGCCTGCTCCGCACCTTGCGCTTCTTCCACTAGCTTAAGACCAACCGGCATTTTTCTGACATCCCGATCGATCAGATCGAGCGTGAGGTAGGCCTTGCTTGCGTCGGGCAGGTCTTGGCAATACGGTCTGAACATTTTCTTAGGGTCGGTCTCGCCCGCTTTGGGTTGGAACGCCGTGAAATGCACCATATAGAAGTCTGTCGTTACCAGACAGGATAATCTAGAGAGCTTGTCGTCGACCTGCCCACCTTGGGAATTTTGTGACTGGGGCCAAGCTTGGGGCAGAGCCAGAACACTCCAAAATACCAGGGTTAGAATTCTAGTTATCTTCTTCATGCTTCCTCCTAGGGGCTGCACTTACCCCCGCGACACTCACCGAGTTCTTGTGGCTTGTCGTAGGGAATCGTAGCTACGATCCCTTAACCGACAGGCTCCCAACCAAGTGAGTTTTTTCGTTTCTTATCTGATCAGTAGCTATTCATGCCCTACCGAAAAGTAATACTTCCCGGTGATGATATGTCCATCCGCCGACTGCACCCGGTACCGCACGGCGTACTTCCCCGGGGGAATAGGCGGCAAGGTCAGGCTCAGCTCTGACTTGTCGAAAAACCCCTGGGTGGCGTCTTTGTTATCCACTCGCTTGCCCTCGCTGTCGATCACCGCCAACGCCATATATTGTTCCCCCACTCCCTCGTTGAACCATAGCTTCACCTCCTCTGGCGCCTGAACCGTGGATTCCTGTTCAGGGAGGGATCGAACCAGAATGGCGTGCGCTACCAAAACCCGATCCGTGGGCAATAAATAATGGGAAAAGGGATTGGCTGAAAACAAAGCCTTATGCTCAACACCCGTAGCCAGCCTCCTATCCTTCGGCAACGGCGGAGACCAAGGCAACCCGCGCTTTGGGGCATAGGCATAGCAAACACCGCTGGATGCGATCGCAAACGCGGCGTAACACAACAAAATTAGTAAGCGTCTATTCATGGCTTCCATGTTCATCGTGGTACCTACAAGTTTTTTGTTCTTATCGCCGCAACCGCCAACCGGCGCCCGCCCTCACCGTGCTTCTCGGTCCAAAAAACGGCATATCCCGTCAATGAGGGCACAATCCTCGGATGGGTTGCCAGCGTGCCTGGGGCAGAGACAGGCGCTGGCTCAGCCCAGGTCTGCCCGCCATCTAACGAGTGCGTGAACAGAACAGCCGAGCCCTTATCGTCACTGCGATCCCATACCGCGGCCAAGTGCTGCCGATTGCGCGCCGCGACATCGCCCCGCGCGCCAGCCGCCTGGCTCAAACGCTTGGGCGCCGTCCACGTTAGGCCATCGTCGTTGGAGCGTAGATGGTGCAGGCCCGCACTACCTTGTTTTCCGGTCCAAACGACGCTGTGCAGCATCACCCGTCCTTCATCCTCGACCGCACACAGCCCCCCTCCGGTATGCGGGCAGCCCAGAAACATCCAGCGAAAAGCCCCTACGGGCCCGACGCGGCGCCAAGTCTCACCTACGTCCGTAGACTGGAATAATGCCATATCCTGGGGATTGGCGTCTCGATACAGCACTTGCAACCTATCATCCGTTCCCACCTTCAACCGTGTCCAACAACAGGTACAAGCGGCCTTATCCAGTGTCTGGTTCGGACTCCAGGTGCGGCCGCTGTCATCCGAGCGTGCATAGCGCAAGCCCTGATAGCTGCCCTGCTCCTCCCGATCGTCCAACCACACGATATGGAACCGACCCCGGCTGTCCGCGGCAATATCGAGATAACCATGGTCAGCCAGACTGCCATCGTCCGCCGGGTTAGATCCCTTTTTCCAGGTCTTGCCGCCGTCGAGTGAGAAAGCCGTCGCCATCGGCCCCATCCCGGGAAACTCCCCGGTGGTTTGCCAAACCGCGACCAGTTTGTTTCCATGAGCGGCGATCTGGGCATCGTTACCGCGCCTAGAAACGGTAGGCGCCGCAGATCCGCTGGCGACTTCCGCCTTCTGCGACCATGTGCGCCCGCCGTCCCCGGATCGCAAGTAACGAAGCACTGGCGATCCCTGGTCACGCCTGGGGCCGGCTACCAGCAGATGAATGAGCTCGGCCTCACGGTAAACATCCAAACTGCTAACGTCCGCCAAGCCCACCTGCGGATAAACAGGAGCGAGCAGACTAGGCGCGGCGAAACCATTCCCAGAAAGACTGGCCAAGATGCCCATACCTATGGCCAGTAGGTGTGAAAGCCGGCGTTGACGATTGCTTAGCTTGGAAACGCGCATTCTCGGGTAATCAGCTCCGCAGTCGCGCCGCGACAGCGAGCGTCGTGAGGTTGGAAAATGTAATCGTATATTAACTGGGTTTACCGGTACAAGGTGCCGAACGGTAGGCGCATTGTTAATTAACGGTCACTCAGAACAAACAGTCGCGTCCGCGGCAGTTCTTCTCCTCTGAGTATGGGGCCAAAGCCCTCATGTTCCGACGCCTGCAGCCACCATGTATCGATTACCGGTCGCATAAAGCGCAGGATAGCTCGGTCCACAACCCCCCGGCGACTGGCTTCCGCGACCGCAACCGGCATGCCCGGAGCACGCACGCACTTGACCAGCGCCAGATGCTGCGCCCCGAGGCGGGCCGCGAGCCACGCGGCGAGGCTATCGGAGGTGACGTCCCAACCAATCGTGATCTCAGGGCTTTGCGCCACCATATCGTAAGGGAACCAAACGGGAACTTTCCCGGCCTTTAGGTGGTGACGCAGTTCTTTTTCACTAGCACCCGATACCAACTCTTGATTAAGGCCCATAAGCAGCAGGCCGTATTGCTCCATCGCCTTCAGCGCCATGCGATGGGCGCAGGAATCGGAAAACTGAAACTGCTGTTGCACCCCACGCACCGTATCGGCGAACGCTCCCCCACCCGGCACGATCACGAGCTTTCCCTTACCGTGCTCGGTCAACACCCGTAACCACTGCACTAGGTCATCGCGGCCCAATAAGCTGCCACCGATCTTAACCACCCACATGAGAGAGGTTCTGACTTTGCATGAGCTTCAGCAGGGCCGCGGCTTTGTCCAGGGTTTCCTGATATTCAGCCTCCTCGTCGGAATCGGCGACAATGCCGCCGCCAGCCCAGGCATGGATAAGGCCCTCGCAGTAGACCAGAGTTCGGATGGCGATATTGGTATCCATGCGTCCGTCAAAACCGATATAGCCAATCGAGCCGCAATAGGCGCTGCGCCGGTGGGGCTCCAACTCCTCGATGATTTCCATGGCTCTTAGCTTCGGCGCGCCGGTGATAGACCCCCCCGGGAAACATCCGGCCACCAAATCAAGAGCGTGTTTCCCAAGGCCCAAGCGGCCCGTTATGGTGCTGACCAGATGGTGCACCGTGGCGTAGCTTTCCACCGCGAACAGCTTTGGCACCTTGATCGAGCCGATGGCGCAGGTTTTACCCAGATCGTTGCGCAGCAGATCCACGATCATCAGGTTCTCTGCTCGGTCCTTGGGACTATGGCGCAACTCCTCCATGAGCGCCCGATCGCGGCCCTGGTCAACGGCCCTCGGCCGCGTACCTTTGATCGGCTTGGTTTCCACTAGGCCCTTATTTACATGCAGAAACCGTTCGGGCGAGGAGCTCAGAACCGCCCCACTCGGAGTGCTTAAAAAAGCCGAAAAAGGCGCGGGATTGAGAGAGCGCAATTGCCGATACGCGAGCCAGGCGTCTCCGCGAGCACGGGCTGAAAACCTCTGCGCGAGATTTACCTGATAGCAATCTCCCTCCCGGATGTAGCGC
>JBOHHR010000186.1:0-4996 GCA_050725475.1 Gammaproteobacteria bacterium
CCAATGTCCTCACGTCCCTGTGAGGGCGGGCACTCCGAATTAATCGAAGTGCCCTAATGATTCGCTGGGCCCGTAGTATATGTTTAACGTTACTTTAGGGTAAACTTCAGGACGCGTGGAGGGGTTGCTCAACAAACGGGTGCTAGTAGGCGTGTGCGGGGGGATCGCGGCCTACAAGAGCGCCGATCTCGTCCGTCGCCTGCGGGAGATCGAGGCCGAGGTGCGCGTGGTCATGACCCGTGCCGCCTGCGAATTCGTGCGCCCCTTGACCTTTCAAGCCCTCTCCGGGCACCCGGTCCTAAGCGAGTTATTCGATCCTACTGCGGAAGCGGCCATGGACCATATCGCGCTCGCGCGCTGGAGTGAGGTCGTTCTGGTGGCGCCCGCCAGCGCGAACTTTATGGCGCGCTTAGCCCACGGCTTCGCCGACGATCTGCTGACCACACTGTGTCTGGCTACCCAAGCGCCGCTCGTGGTTGCGCCCGCCATGAACCAGCAAATGTGGCTGGCGCCCGCTACCCAGCGCAACTGCAAAATAATCGACAGGCGGGGTGTTTTAGTGCTCGGACCGGCTGCTGGCGATCAAGCCTGTGGTGAAATCGGTCCGGGACGGATGTTGGAGCCGGAGCAACTGGTGCGCGGGATCACAACACTGTTCGAGGGCGGGGCTCTGGCAGGCTTACACGTCCTGATCACCGCCGGACCCACCCGAGAGGCGATCGATCCCGTGCGCTATATTAGTAACCGAAGCTCTGGGAAAATGGGTTATGCCTTGGCCCAAGCGGCTCTGTCCGCCGCTGCTACGGTCACCCTGGTGAGCGGGCCCGTGTGCTTACCCGCCCCTCGCGGGGTGAGGCTGATCTGTGCAGAGAGCGCGCAGGCGATGTACGAGGCGGTTATGCCCTTGGCTGCGCGGGTGGATATCTTTATCGCCGCCGCGGCGGTTGCCGATCACCGCTTGGACCGAGCGGCCTCCCAGAAGCTGAAAAAAAGCGAGAAACCGCTGTCGTTACAATTATCTTCCACGGTGGACATAGTCTCTGAGGTAGCGCAGCTTGGAAAGCGGCCGTTTGTGGTAGGGTTTGCCGCGGAAACGGAGGCTCTGGAGGCGAACGCGTGTCACAAGCTCGAGCGCAAACGTCTGGACATGGTAGCGGCGAACCGGGTAGGCCCAGGGCAGGGTTTCGAGGCCGAGGAGAACGAGCTGCAGGTCTTTTGGGAGGGCGGGAGCCGATTCTTTCCGCGCATGTCAAAAAGGGAACTGGCCCGGGAGCTTATTTACTTGATCCGCGCCCGTTATCGTGAAACGCATCCAACTGAAAGTCCTTGACCCACGATTGGGCCGAGAATTTCCTTTGCCGGAATACGCAACTGCGGGCTCCGCAGGGGTGGACTTACGCGCCTGCATTGCGGAGCCCTTGACGCTTCAGCCGGGCGGCACCGAGCTCATCCCCACCGGTCTAGCGCTGTACATCGCCGACCAGGCGCTGGCGGCCATGGTGCTGCCGCGCTCCGGTTTAGGCCACAAACACGGGATCGTCTTGGGCAATTTGGTGGGTCTTGTCGATTCCGATTATCAGGGCGAGATCTTTATCTCTTGCTGGAACAGGGGAAGAGACCCGTTTCCCATCCATCCCGGAGAGCGCTTGGCGCAGCTTGTGTTCGTTCCCATCGTGCGGGCACAGTTTGAAATAGTGCAAGCGTTCGAAGAAAGCGAGCGGGGCGCTGGCGGGTTTGGCCACACGGGCTATGCTTGAAAAGGGAAAGGTATGAAAACGTTTGGACCAAAGAGTTTGCTCAATCGCATCCAGAAGCTGCCGCGACGCGTTCAATGGGCGCTGGCTGGAGCAGCGGCCGTGCTGCTGCTTGCCCTAGGGTGGAACGGCTTTTCCGGCAATGCTTCGAAGTCAGAGATCGATCCCGGAGTCCAGAATGAGGCAGAAGCGCTGGCCGCCGCTGTGGCCACGGGCTTGACTGCTTATGAGACCGAAATCGACAAGCTGGTTGTCGAACCTCAGCTGATCGAGTTATTGCAGCGCAAAGACGAGAGCGGTTTGCGATCCTTGGCGGAAACATGGCGGCCGCGGTTTCCTCAAGCAACAGAGCTGCTGCTCTTGCCCGCCGAGCGCATCGGTTTAGGTTATATGCGCCGCCAGGGTTCGCTCGGTTTCGCCTCCATGGACATGATTCGCCGCGCTGGGCAAGGCGAGCAGGTCAAGGCGGAGGTGCATATGTTTGGAACGCCGGCCCAGCGTCTGGTTATGGTACGGCGGGTGCGCGCTGGTGATGGTTCTGTTTCCGGGGTGCTCCATTTAAGCACCGCCGTGGAACCGCTGCAAGCGCTCGCCACAAGGCTGGATCCGGGAGGCGAGGGGTACTTCGAATTGCAACAGCTCGTGCCAGGTTCCGGTGGCCGCGTGGTCCTGGCTGCGAACGGCGAGAAGGGGCTCAAGCAATCGGTGACGCCGGTGCACGCATCGGTGGCGAAAACAAGTTGGGTGCTTAACTTCTGGTCGGACCAGGGACCGGCGCAGGAGAGCGCGGGCGGCGAAAGCGGGATCTCCATCCTTATCGTTGCTTTGCTGCTGGTGGGAGGGGGATTGTATTACCGGTCTCGATCGGCACTCAAGGCACAGTCAGAGCCGGCGAATACGACGCCTGTTGAGTTGGGGACGGCCCCTGTTCTCGTGCCAGCAACGCCGGGCGAAAAAGCCACGGCAGAAGCAGCCCCCGACCTTCCGCAAACCCCCGAACCAGCCGAACCGGTGCTCCAAGAAGAGGAAGAGCTGGAGGAAGGACCGCCTCCCGATAGCATATTTCGGGCTTATGACATTCGTGGCGTGGTCGGCCGATCCTTGACCGAAAGACATGTGTACCAGATCGGTCTGGCAATCGGCAGTGAGGCCGGCGCCAAGGGGTTGCAAAAGCTTGTGGTAGGGCGGGATGGGCGCCATTCCAGTCCCGCCTTGGCCGTTGCACTGGCCAAGGGATTGCTCGCGAGCGGTCGCGATGTGATCGACGTCGGTCAGGTACCGACTCCGGTGTTGTACTTCGCCACCCATTATTTTGAAACCGGCAGCGGTATCATGGTAACCGGGAGCCATAATCCGCCGGAATACAACGGATTGAAGATCGTTTTAGGGGGCGAGACGCTGTCCGGTGAGACCGTCAAGGCGATACGAACCCGGATCGCGACCGGCGATCTCTCAAGGGGGGAAGGCAACTTCGAGAGGGAGGAGGTCATCACGGAGTATGTTTATCGCATTACCGAGGATATCCCCGTGGTCTTGGGCCGTTCGCTGAAGGTGGTGATCGATTGCGGCAATGGAGTGCCGGGAGCCGTGGCGCCACACTTACTACGGGCTCTGGGCCACGACGTGGTGGAGCTTTTCTGCGATGTCGATGGCCGTTTTCCCAACCACCACCCCGATCCCAGCCAGCCGGAAAATCTTCACGCCTTGATCGAGCGGGTGAAAGACGACCGGGCGGACTTGGGATTGGCGTTCGACGGCGACGGAGACCGCTTAGGCGTGGTGGACGGCCAGGGGAACATCATCTGGCCGGATAGGCAAATGATGCTATTCGCGCGCGACCTGCTTAAGCGTAACCCCGGAGCCATCGTCATCTTCGATGTCAAGTGCAGTAGCCACTTACGGCGGGTGATCCAAGAGGCGGGCGGAACGCCGTTGATGTGGAAGACCGGGCATTCGCTGATCAAGTCGAAGATCAAGGAGACGGGCGCCTTATTGGCGGGCGAGATGAGCGGTCACATCTTTTTCAAAGAACGATGGTACGGTTTCGATGACGCCTTATATGCCGCCGCGCGTCTTCTGGAGATCTTAGTCGAGCAAAGCAAATCGCCGGCAGCCGTTTTTGCCGAACTTCCGGGCGGGGTAGCGACCCCTGAGCTGCGCCTGGATATGCCCGAAGAGCGGCACGCTCAGTTTATGCAGGACCTCGTCTCCTCGGCTCAGTTTGAAACAGGTGACGTTTTTACCGTGGACGGTCTGCGGGTCGACTTTAAAGACGGTTGGGGCCTGGTTCGGGCCTCCAATACCACGCCCTGTCTGGTTCTGCGCTTTGAAGCCGACCATCAAGCGGCCTTAAAGACCGTTCAGGAGCGGTTTAGAGAGAAGTTGCTGGCACTCGACCCCACGCTCAAGCTGCCGTTTTGAGGGGGGTCAAGGCATAATCGCCCAAAAACGGCTCACCGATAGCTTTGACACAATGCCTCTTGTCGTAAGCTCCATTTTTGTCGATGTAGCTGTAGCACTATTCTCAGGCTATGCCCTCGCGGAGGAAATGGTCTTGGAGGTAATACCGCTGGAGCATCGTCTGAGCGCCGAGGTGATCCCGCTGCTGCAGCCCCTCGTAGTCCCTGGCGGAACCCCGTCACCGGAATGAGCAGCCAGCTCATCGTGCGTTCTACCCAAGGCAATCTGCTGGAAATCAAACGCACCCTTGCGGCCATCGATCGCCCACCGCGCCGTTTGAAAATCATCGTACGTCAGCAGACCTCGCAAGAGGGCGTGGAAACGAGCCAGGGCGTCTCGGGGCGCTACCGCGCGGGTGATTTCGAGCTCGGGTACGGTGACCCGCGTGAGACGGAGGGTACGGTTCTTGAGCACCGCGGCGAACGGGGTGGGCTGCGCTATCGCGCCTTCGGCGCCGACGATCAGTCAAGCCAAGATCACATGCACTTTGTCCAAACAATAGAAGGACAGCCGGCCTTTATTTACACCGGTCAATCGGTACCCTTAAGCGGCGAGACGGTCATCATCGGCCCGGGAGGCGCGGTGATTCAGCGCTCCAGTGATTATCGCGACATCACCTCCGGCTTTTACGTAATGCCTTGGGTCAACGGCGATCAGGTCACACTGCATATTTCACCCCGCTTGGAAGCGTTACGCGGAGGTCCGGGTGGTGCCAGCATAGACACCCAGGCGTTAAGCACTACCGTATCCACACAACTCGGCCAGTGGATCGACCTCGGAGC
>JBOHHR010000187.1:0-10758 GCA_050725475.1 Gammaproteobacteria bacterium
ATGCTCCTATCCTCCTGTCCTGCACCGGGTGCCGATCTTGTTCGAAAACAACCGATAGGCGTTTTCATCCGCATCTTTCATCTTTTTCATTTTTGGCGTTACAGGCGAACCACTGCTCCAGCTATAACTAGTATGACACCAATGAAGAACGAAAATAACATCAGACCGTACAAGGGCCACGGGTGCTGAACTAGCCATTTCGGCATAAGCACCCCATGACTACGTATAATCAGCGTTGACTTGCTCTGCACAAACTGAACGGCGAGATACTGGTAGACAGCTCCGCTTCCGATGGCGATCAGCAGTAAAGCCCACGATGAGACGGTAAACCAATTTAAGTCGAGCGTGTCTCTCAGAACTTTCTCCGAAAACGTAACCGATAATGCCAATACCCCTGTACTCAGTTGCATGTACGTCTTAGCGTTATCGATGAATAGTCCCATGACGGCTCGCTCGTGTTCAAACAAGACGTTCTCGTGTTGTATCGGGTTATTGCTGTTCATAATCCGCTTTAAAAGGTATGACCGTGTAGGGTGAGACACCGCCTAGACATTATGACTTCCGCAGTTAGAGGCTGAATGACTTCCGCAGTTAGAGGCTGACCCCCGGCTCCATCGCGGGTTAGTCTTATGGGACCAGAGCCGCATCGTGCTCTTGGCACAGTCAATTCACAAACCCGGAGGTCAGCCGTGAACAAGTCTAACACCCTCCTTTACGTGGGTCTCGATGTCCACAAGGAGTCTATCGCGGTGGCCTATGCCGCCGATGAACGCGTGCCGAGGTTATCTCCTTCGGCACTATCGGTCGTAGAGTCAAAAAATCCATCAGGTATGATCTTTCTTGCGGTCAACCGTGCCGAGTAACCATTACCCGATGATCCACCGTACAAAGCTAGGTTGCAACGAAACATACACATCCGTAGCGCCCGTGGCGGACGCCACGTGATGAACCTTCTAATGAGAACGTAACCGTTTCCGCTCCCGCCTTTGGGCCCTCTTTCTGGCCATCTCACGGGCTCGCTCTTCTACACTAACGACCGTGTCGGGTAGCGCCTTATGGAACCGTTCCAAATACAGCGATTCGATGAATTGAGGCAGCGGCACCTTCCATGGCTCTTGGCGATGGTTGGCCAGGCTGCTCGATTTCATGCTTGCAACCGCGTTCGGAATGCTACCTGGCACGCTTGCAGCCACTGTCTTTGGCGATCAGCTCGAAGTCGCGTCGCGCGATCCGGGCGAGGTGAACCTCTGGCTCGTCGCCGCGGTAGCCATGGCCCTCGGGATAGCAACGCAGGCAGGGGCCACGTGAGGCCTGCTTCCTGGGCTCGCTTCACATGGACAGAGACCGTGCCTTCCCCCACCGCGCAGGCCCACCCAATCGCCCGGTGGGGAGCCTTATAGATTTCACGTAACTTTCTCATCAGTAGCCTCCGTGCACCCATCGCCGTAGGTCCTCCTCTGCGGGAAAGACCTACAGTTCCTTAGCACCCGTGATCATCATGAGCGGAATCAGCGATCACAATGGTCCGGAATACACAAGAAAGCCCGTATTGTGTTAGGCTAGTGCACCGTTATAGTGCGTCCTATGAGAACCCTAAAACGCTGTTTGCAAAAATGCTGGGCCATAGGAGTGGTGGGCCTGATCAGCCTGGGCGCGTGCAGCCTAGAGAAGGACGCCGGATGTGATGCAGACGCCACCCGCGATCTTCGCAATGCGGCTGCGATCGGCAACCCGCAGGCACAGAATGATTTCGCACGCATGTATGAGTACGGTGAATGCGTTTCCAGGGATTTCGATGAAGCCGCGAAATGGTACCACGCTGCGGCATCTCAAGGACATGCAAACGCGCAGAAGGTGCTCGGCTTCATGTATGCGGGGGGCGTAGGCGTACCGCAAAACAGCACGGAAGCGGTAAACTGGTTCCGCAAGGCGGCTGAACAAGGGCATCCCGAGGCGCAAGTCGGATTGGGCCTCGCTTACTTTAGGGGCGCCGGTGTGACCAGAAATCTCCATCAGGCGCGAGTATGGTTTGAACGCTCTGCGATCCAGGGCTATGGCCGCGGACAATTTAATCTTGCCCATTTATACGAAAGCGGCGGCGGTATCGCGCAAGATGATGTACAAGCCTACAAATGGTATAAGCTCGCTTTGGAGGCTGGTTACCCGCGATCAAGCGCTCATCTTAAGGTGCTTAGCGAGCGTATGAGCCGTGCGCAGATCGAAGCGGCGAATGATCTGGCCGGCAAATGGGAGCCTGAGCCTGCGTCACCCTAACGTTATTTAACATAATACATATTATACGCATTAATGGCGCGTCGAGGGTGTACACGCCTGGATAGTTTCTTTAAACTAGTATCCCATAAAACAAGCGGAGCTATATACCTAATCGATATAACGTTATATTTGCTGGAGAGAGGTTCGTGACTACGTGGAAACAACGGCTCGCTGATCAGATTGCCCCAGAGTTCGGCCGCGAGATCGATATTTTTGAAAACCAAATCGAATTAAAACGCCTCGGCAAGATGGACGACAGGCTGTTCGCTGAAACACGCCTGCGCCGCGGTGTATACGGTCAACGTTACGACAATGGCCAGCGCCATGACGGCGTCGCCATCCGCACCCTCAAGTTTCCCGCCGGAGAGTTAACTAAGGGGCCGGATACGCTCTGGGATGCGCCCGGTATGGTGCGCATCAAAATCCCGTTCGGCGGCCTGAGCCCTGAGCAGATGGACCTGCATGCGGATGTCGCCGAGGAATACTCGGACGCGATCTGCCATGTAACTACGCGCCAGGACATACAACTACACTTTGTACACATCGATGACACGCCCGATCTGATGCGCCGCTTAGCGGCGGTCGGGATCACCACCCGTGAAGCCTGCGGTAATTCAGTACGAAACGTAACCGCGTGCCCGCTGGCAGGCGTGTGCCACGATGAGGCCTTCGACGTTACGCCCTACGCGAACGCCTGCGCGCGATTTCTGCTGGGGCACACGGACGTCCAGGACTTTGGACGTAAGTTCAAGATTGCCTTTTCCGGCTGCGCTCATAAAGCCTGCGGACTGGTACGCATGCACGATCTCGGCTTTATTGCGCGAACTGAGGTGCAAGACGGCGTCGAGCGCCGGGGCTTCGAAATGTACGTGGGGGGTGGCTTAGGGGCTGTGCCGTATGACGCCAAGCTATTCGGCGCATTCGTCCCCGAGGAAGAAATTCTTCCCTTGGCGCAGGCCGTTTCACGCATCTTTGCCCGCTATGGAGAGAAGCGCAACCGGGGCCGTGCGCGCATCAAGTTTTTAATCGAAAAATTGGGCATTGAGAAATTCCGTGAGCTGGTTCTGGCCGAGCGGACCATATTGCCGCCTGATGAGCGCTGGACCAGTCATCTAGACACCCTTCCAGCCTACGGGGAAACGGCGCTAAAGCCGGGCGCCAAGCTCAACGGGACTGTGCTGGAGCCTGAATTTGAGGCGTGGCGGGCCACCAACGTCTATGCGCAAAAGCAAAGCGGTTATGCGGTTGCTACCGTCACCCTACCGCAGGGCGATATCACATCCTGGCAGATGCGCCGCCTCGCAGACATCGCGCGCACGTTCGTGGGCGACACGATCCGTACCACCGTGGAACAGAACATCGTGCTGCGTTGGGTCCCTGAAGCCGATCTCCCCGCCCTGCATCAGGAGCTTCTAGCGATCGGGTTGGGAGCCTCTGGTGCCGGCACCATCCTCGATATCACCGCCTGCCCGGGCACCGACACCTGCAAGCTTGGGATCGCCTCCTCCCGCGGGTTGGCCGTCGAGTTGGGCGAGCGGCTTGCGGCCAAGGAACAGGCGCTCGATCAGGCGCTTCGGGATCTGCATATAAAGATCAGCGGTTGTTTCAACTCCTGCGGACAGCATCATTTGGCCGATTTGGGTTTCTACGGGGTTAGCCGCAAGGTGGGCGGAACCACAGTGCCGCACTTTCGGGTGGTCCTTGGGGGTCAGTGGGCGAATAACGCAGGTGCTTATGGGCTTACCATAGGCGCCGTGCCGTCAAAACGCATTCCGGACTTCATCGACCGGATCACGGACAAGTACCTTGCGGAACGGAAGAAAGAGGAATCCTTCAGATCCTTTATCCAGCGCGCCGGCAAAAAAGAGCTAAAAGCCCTGGTGGACGGATTGGCCGAAGTGCCTCCGTACGCGCTCGACCGTTCCTATTACTCCGATTGGCGCGATCCGCGCGAGTTTACGATCGCCGATATCGGTGTAGGGGAATGCGCGGGCGAAGTCGTGTCCCGCATCGACTTCGATCTGCAGTCGGCCGAACGGTTTTATTTCGAAGCTCAGTTGTATTTCGACGAGGGCTTATACGAGAAAGCCGATCGCGCCGCCTACAGCGCCATGCTGGAGGCCGCCAGAGGGCTGGTCCGCACGCAGTATCAGGATATAACGGATGAACCTGATAGCGTTGTGCGCGAGTTTCGCCGGCGTTTCTATGACTCGGGTTTGTTTCAAGATAAGTATGCGGGGGCAAAGTTTGCCGAGTATCTATTCCATCGCCATGCCGATAACAATAGAGAATTCAGCCACGAAAAAGCGCGTTACCTGATCGACGAAGCGCAGCTTTTCATCGAGGCGGCGTACACTTGCCACGGGCGCCTGCTGGAGCAAGGCCAGCCCTCGACGATACAACTGGGAATGACCGCCAGCGCCTAGGAGCCTGTCGGACTTAGGATGAATCTACTACGGCGGTGGGAAATCGGTCCATTTTCCCGATCATTTTCGTTAAATAGAACTCGCTATTCGCCTCAAATGATCGAAAAACTGTCCTCGATTTCCCACTCGCCTCGCTACGATCCCCTAAATCCGACAGGCTCCTAGGCCTGATGGATCTGCATCGGATCGGGATCAAGTGCTTTTTCAGGGAAGGCGCCGCTATCCCCTTGCCTGAATTCATTCCCATCCTTCACCGCTGGATCCAAACAGCGGCGCTGGATGACCTGCTGATCGATGTGGCCGACTACAGCCATGTTCATGCGGGACCGGGGATCTTGCTCGTTGCCCACGAAGGCAACTACTGTATCGACGAGACAGGCGGCCGGCGCGGTTTAGTCTATTACAGCAAGCGCTCTGTGGATGGTGATCTGGCAACGCGCCTGCAAACCCTTTGCAAAAAACTGCTCAAAGCCTGCGCGCTCCTGGAACAGGAGCCGGAGTTGCAAGGACGCGTGCAGTTCCTCGGAAACGAGTTACAGATTTTCGCCAATGACAGGCTCACAGCCCCCAATAGTCAGGAAACGCTGGCTGCCTTGGCCCCCGCGTTAGGCAAATTGCTTGCCGCACTGTATTTAGATAATGAATACAGTCTTTCCCGTGAGACAGATCCACAAGAGCGATTCGCCGTTACCGCGAAGTCCCCTACCCCGGTTACGGTGAAAGCCCTGCTGCAACGTCTAAAGGCCCGTGGCGTCCCGGACGCCGAGGCGATAACCGCAGCGAAGCACCTTTGAGGCGAAAGTAATTATTGACCCATGCGCTACGTAGTGTTTTATAATCAAGCTCGGGAGGGGAGCCTGATCCTTTCCCCCTAGCAATTTACTTCAAGTAAAACAATAGCTGACGGAGGTATAGCTGTGGACAATGTAATGACGATCGTACTCGTGCTGATAATCCTCGGCGTAGGTGGATTTTACATCAAAAAATGGAGCGCAGGAGACGACAAGTAGCTTAGCGTAAGCAGCTTATGTCAATAGAGAGCGGATTTAGATCCGCTCTCTTTGTTTATGGCCTTTTTAAATGGCTAGCATTCCAGTAAAAAGCGCGCCGCTACTGGATCGACTGCGATGGACATTGGCCTTGCTCGCGCTTTGTGTGGGATTGCTGTCGGTGATGCGCATCCCGCACCGGGCACTCTGGGTCCCTTCGGTAATCGCCAAGGAGTGGGGACACCTTATCGCACTATGGCCGCTGTTGTTGCTTTTCTGGTGCTTGCGCGGTCGAAGGTCGTGGAGCGCCGCTGTGTTGGCCACCTGCGCCGCAGGCTTACTGTTGATCCCCCTGATCAGTGCATTGCGCGTTGCGAACGCGCTGCCTCTTACCTTGGAAAGAGCGTTTGGCATGCCTCCCCTCCCCTCTCTTGCCCGCGCCCGGCCGGAGCCACTGGTGGTTACGGACCTGGTCCACTTTTCGGTACCCCCGGTAGCTGCTCGAACGTTAAGTTTCAGGCCAGACTTAAGCTTGGATCTCTACCGGATCGCCGACTCAAAGCCGTTGCCTGTGGTCGTCGTTATCCATGGCGGATCTTGGCATTACGGGGATTCCGGGCAAATCCCTGCGATCAACCGGTACTTGGCGCAACGTGGTTACGCGGTGGCGGCCGTGAACTATCGCAAGGCGCCCGAAAATCCGTTCCCCGCGGCACGCGATGATGTCATCGCCGCCATCCAATTCCTGAAATCTCACGCGGGCATTCTCGGTATTGATCCCCGACGGCTGGTGCTCTTGGGCCGCTCCGCCGGCGGTCATCTGGCGCTCGTGGTCGCTTATGGGGTTCGGGATCCGGCGATCCGGGGCGTGATCAGCCTTTACGCACCTACCGATCTGGTATGGAGTTGGGAACATCCGGGAAACCCTCGGGTGTTGGACACCCATCTCTTATTGCGAAACTTCCTCGGCGGTTCGCCGCAGCAAAACCCACAGGCTTATCGTCACGCATCGCCTTTGCAGCTTGCGCACCGCCGCGCTCCGCCTACACTACTGTTGCATGGGGGTCGGGACGAAATGGTGTGGCCCAAACAAGCGGAACGTTTATCGCAGCAACTTACCGATCTGGGCTGTGCGCACTTATTCATTTCGCTCCCGTGGGCCGACCACGGCTTTGACGCGAATCTTTGGGGACCTTCAGGGCAGATCTATCTGTATGCTCTGGAGCGTTTTCTTGCGGTTACTACGGAGCAAACGCAATGAGCGCAGATGATTCTAAAAATCCCACGCACACCCCCGCATGGCAGGCTCTGCTTGCGCATCATCGGTCGATGGCCGAGCGGCACGTGCGTGATCTCTTTCACCAAGACCCTGATCGAGCAACACGATTGTCTTTGGAGGCCGCCGGCCTGTTCGTAGATTTCTCCAAAAACCGCATCGTCGATGAAACCTTGCACCTATTGTGTGCCCTGGCCGAGGAATGTGGTGTGGCGCAGGCCATAGCCGATATGTTCCGCGGCGCAAAGTTGAACACTACCGAGCAGCGAGCGGTTCTGCACACAGCCTTGCGCAAGCGCTCCGATGAACCGGTGTTCCTCGACGGCCAAAACGTGATGCCATATGTCTTGGCTGAGCTCGAGAAAATGCGCAGCTTTTGCGATGCCGTGCATCGCGGGCAGTGGGGAGGGTATAGCGGCAAGCGCTTGACGGACGCCGTTCACATCGGCATAGGTGGATCTCATCTCGGCCCGATGTTAGTGACGCAGGCGCTCATCCCCTACCGCAAGCCTGGCATCCAGGTGCATTTCGTGTCCAACGCAGATAGCGCCGATATCTATCACACGCTCTCACAACTGGACCCTGAGACCACACTGTTTGTCGTTGCCTCCAAAACCTTTACCACTCAGGAGACCATGGCCAACGCACACACGGCCAAGCAATGGTTCCTGTCCAAAGCGCGGGACGCTTCCGCCGTGGCGCGTCATTTCATCGCTTTATCGACCAATCTGCCAGCGACCAAACAATTCGGGATTGCCAACGACAACGTATTTGAGTTTTGGGATTGGGTGGGCGGCCGCTATTCCGTGTGGTCCAGCATCGCTTTGCCGGTGGTTTTGAGCATCGGCATGGAGAATTTCGAGGAACTGCTAACCGGCGCATACCTGATGGATGAGCATTTTCGCTCTTCGGATCCATTCCGCAACGCACCGCTTATCCTCGCGTTACTAGGCGTTTGGTACGTGAATTTTTTCGGCCTGCACTCCCATGCCATCATCCCCTATGACGTGCACCTCGAGCGGCTGCCAAGCTATCTGCAACAGCTAGACATGGAAAGCAACGGCAAGTCCGTGAACAGGCACGGCCAAGCCGTGGATTACGCCACTGGGCCGGTGATCTGGGGCGCGCCCGGCACGGACAGCCAACATGCCTTCTTTCAGCTCTTGCACCAAGGAACGCACGTCATTCCGGTCGATTTCATCCTTGGCCGACAAAGCCATTACCCCATGGGAAAGCATCAGGAGATGTTGCTGGCCAACTGCCTGGCACAAGCCGAAGCGTTGATGCTTGGCAAGACAGCGGCGGAGGTTAAAGCCGATCTTTTCGGGGCAGGTATGCCGCCCGCTGAGATAGAACGCTTGGCGCCTCATCGCACTTTTCCGGGAAACAAGCCTAGCACTATGATCCTCTATGAGAAGCTCACTCCGAGAACCCTGGGTGCGCTGCTTGCGCTTTACGAGCACAAGGTATTTGTCCAAGGTCGTATTTGGGGGATCAACTCGTTCGACCAATGGGGCGTTGAACTGGGAAAACAGCTAGCCGGCCCTATCCTGAGTCAGCTAACGGGTGGAGAAGCCGGCGAGCATGACAGCTCCACGGCCAATCTCATTGCGCTGTGCGGCGGCGCAGCGGCCGACTAAGGCGGTTGTACGGTCTTCTTGGCGGTCAGCGACAAGCGCTTGATTAACGTACCCAAGAACACCTTGTAAAAGCGCAGCTGGCACTCGGTGGATAAGCGCTGGATCGAGGTGGAATTGATCCCGATCAGACTGATCGGGCCGTCTGCCGCGATCGAGGCGGTGCGCCTCTCCTTGGATAGATAGCCCATTTCGCCGAAACAATCGCCTTTTTTGAGCCTTCCGATCGGCGTAGCGCCGTTTTTCACCACTACTTCGCCGTTTACTAAAACATAGAAGCAGTCCTCTATCTCGCCTTCGCTGATCACGCCGGCGCTCGGTCCCAACTCCTGCCATAAACCACCGTTGATGATCTCCCACAGCTCGCTCTGCGAGAATTCGGTGAAGAACTCCAGATCGCGCAGGACAAAAAATTTTTCCTTGGCTGAAATGTCGACCTGCGGCTGGTTTAAATGTTTGTACAACACGGCCAGATCGTGCGCGAGGTCGAGCCCCGAACGATAGCGCTCACGCTTGTCCTTCTCCAACGCCCTCAAGGTGATTTTCTCCACCGCGGATGGGATCTCGGGGCACAGCTCCCGCAGGGAAGGTGGGATCTCGTGCGCGATCTTGTTAATGAGCTTTGGAAAGGTGTCGGCCACAAAGGGATGCTCTCCCGTTAGCATTTCGTACATCACGATCCCTAACGAAAAAAGATCCGCCTGCGGCGTGATCGGCTCTTCATGGATTTGCTCCGGCGACATATAGCGCGGCGAGCCCACGAAGGCCGTGGCCTTAGTGACGGTAGACTCCGTAGACGCTCTAAAGGCCACACTGAAATCGGCTATTTTTACCTCGTTATCCGCCATGAGCAAGATATTCGATGGCTTGATATCGCGGTGGGTTACTCCCTGCTTGTGTGCATAATCCAAAGCTTTTGCGCACTTAAACACGATCTCCAGCGCTGTATCCAGCGGCAAAAGGTTCTCCTTTCGACAATGGGCCTTGAGTGTCTTGCCCCCTTCTATCAATTCTGTCACCAAGTAACAGGTGTCGCCCTCAATACCCGCATCGTAGACTGCGAGTATGTTGGGGTGCTTGAGGGAACCCGCGGTCTGAGCTTCGTTGAAAAACAGCTTGCGATAACGCCTGCCTTCTTCATCATCAAGCTGACTTGCTGTTAACACCTTGATCGCGACATGACGATTGATATAGGGATCGTGCGCTAAATACACCGTCCCCATGCTCCCACGCCCGATGACGTCGATTAATTCGTACTTCCCCAATCGGGGACGATCAGAGGGTATCATTGTTTAAACGGTTCTCCTTCTTTGCGATGATGGCTAGGAATTACGAACGCTTGCGCTTCGCTGCAGAACGCTCTCTCGTTAGCGCTATCCCAGCCAAGGGCCAGCAGAGCGTTTGGTTGAATATCCCACACCACTCAAGTCTAGCTCCTCCAACGGTGGAGTGTTGGGATCCGATCTTCTTTCCTCTCGCGTGTAAACAACCGTCAGCGAAGGCGGCGGTGTTTCCAACCGATGCTGGTAGGTTAGGGTTAAGCGCTAACTTCGCCTCCGATTCCGTTGTGAGAGTCTGCGGAGGCTGGAGGCTGGACTCCACGCCTTGTCGACGGGCAAAGCGCCGTGCTACGCAGACGAGGTCACCAACTCTTGCACGCAGCGCAAATAGTCCGCCTCGTCGGGCAAAGCGTTTCTGCGCTGTGCGTTCCATAGGGTTTCCGCAAGACAATCCATGACCCGATGCTCCAGTTCGTGGGCGTCACCGAAACGCCGCAAACCCTTCTGGTAGAGCAGCAGGATCCCTTGCGGCCGATCGGTCATAAGCTGCTCTTGGACCGCGAGGTGTAAGCCCATGTGCAGAAAAGGGTTGGTCACGCCGTTTTCAGGCAGGTGGCTGCGTTGCAACGCCTCACTGTGTTCCAGGATCCGGTGGTACTCTGGATGTTGGATGATGATCCCTGCGATCTGCTCTTCCAGCGGTTCCAAGGCTATCGCTTGCCGTTTTTTCCGCCAGACATCGATGAAAAAGCGTCGTGCAGTTGCGCGGTCTTGCACCAGCATGCTCAGTCAACCCGTTTCGGTGTTTTTGCCCCCCATTCGCATAAGTCCTCGATCACGCACTCCCCGCAGTGAGGTTTGCGCGCGGTGCAGGTA
>JBOHHR010000188.1:0-13195 GCA_050725475.1 Gammaproteobacteria bacterium
CCGGATCTGCCATCGCTAAACGCAACCGGGCGCACATTGGAGGCTCGCTGTTCGCAAACCCAGCAGGCTTTGGGGGGGTCCGCTTGCCACAAGATGCGGCCGTCTTCGGCGAGGATGCGGTCGATGAAATACGGTTCGACCCGGAAACCGCCGTTGGCCAACACCGCATACCCCCGGACCATCTCCAGCGGCGTGAAGGATGCGCTTCCCAACGCCAGTGAGAGCACGCGCGGCAAGCGCTCGCGTTCGAAGCCGAAGCGCGTGAGATAAGCTATGGCCCGATCGATGCCGGTACCCTGCAGCAACCGTATGGACACGATGTTGCGCGAGTGGGCCAGAGCATCCCGCAGGCGGGTCGGTCCATAGAACTCTCTACTGTAGTTTTCCGGACGCCAAGGTTCCTGACCGTCCACTGCTGTAAACACCAGTGGCTCATCGACAATGATGCTGGCAGGTGTGTAGCCCGCGGCCAAGGCCGCGGAATAAATAAACGGCTTGAAGCTGGAGCCGGGTTGGCGCGCGCCTTGGGTGGCGCGATTGAATTTGCTCAATTGAAAGTCGAAGCCGCCGGTCAGTGCCAGGATGGCCCCGTCCTTAGGAGACAAGGCGAGCAGGCTCCCTTCCACCTGCGGTATGGCGGATAGCCGCCAAGCGCTGTCTTTGGGCTGATACACCCGCACCAAATCCCCGCGCTTGACGATATCCGATGCGCGGGTGGGCACAGGGCCGCGGGTGTCCGCATCAATAAATCGGCGCGCCCAGCTCAGACCCTCCCAGGGGATGCTAAGCTTGCCATTGGTTTGGGTATAGACCTGGATAAACTTCTCACCCACGTGGGTGACTAAGGCCGGCAGTAAACCGCCCGCAGGACGGAAGTCTTCCAATAGCGTGGCCCAAGCTTCGGGGTTATCGCCCGTGGGCTCGAAGTGATGTTCCGGACCTCCGTAGCCGTGGCGCCGATCGTAGGCGAGCAGACCCGTGCCCAGGGCCTCATTGGCCGCTCGCTGCAGGGCGCCGTCTAGTGTCGTCAGTACCCGGTAACCCGCGCCATAGGCATTCTCCCCGTAGCGTTCTATCATGAAGTTACGCACCATCTCCGCCAGGTAAGGCGCTGAGACCTCAATCGTCGGGCCATGCAACCGCGCGGTGTCAACTTCGGCGAGGGCCAGCTCCAGCTCACCGTCGTCGATATATCCCAGGGTATGCATGCGACGCAGCACATAGTCACGGCGGCCCAACGCGCGCGACGGACTGGTTATGGGATTGAGCACCGATGGCGCCTTAGGCAATCCCGCGATCATGGCCGTTTGGGCCAGATCGAGCTGATCGAGCTCAGCGCCGTAATACACCTGCGCCGCTGCCGACACACCGTAAGCGCGGTGACCGAAGTAGATCTTGTTCAAGTAAAGCTCGAAGATGGCCCGTTTCGACAACTCGCGCTCGATTTTAAGCGCCAATAGGATTTCGTTTAGCTTGCGCTGATAGGTTTTTTCCCGGCTGAGGAAAAAATTGCGTGCCACCTGCATGGTGATCGTGCTTCCCCCTTGTGTCTTTTCTCCCGTAGTCAGCAGATGGAAACCGGCGCGGAGGATCCCCTGCCAGTCCACGCCCGGATGTTGAAAAAAGCGATCGTCTTCCGCGGCCAGAAACGCCTGGACCATGCGTTTGGGTACGTGTCCCACAAGGACCGGATCGCGCCGTTTTTCGCCAAACTCCGCGATCAGCTCGTTGTCTTTCGAGTACACCCGCAGCGGTACCTGTAGTCGGTGCGCTTTTAACGCTTCTATGGAAGGAAGCTGCGGCAACAGCTTCCACGCCAGCACGCCCACCCCGATGACGGTAAGCACAAAACCGGCGAGCAGGGAGTTAAGCAAGAATCGCAACATAAGACGGAACCCAAACGATATTCGTTGAAACGGCGGCAGTCAGGTTAAGCATCATCGGCACGTGGCGGGCACGCAACATTCCAGCGCGCGAAAAACCCTATAAGCGACATTTTGTTCCTTCCGCTACCGAAGGGCAATAGCAGCCCCAACTCGATCCAACTCGATCAACTTTTCCCCGTGCCGTGCCATTCCGGTTACCGTGCCGTCGTTCGAGGTTGCAATATGTGTGGGGGTCATCTATTTGTTTTTTAAAAATGGGTCGTCTATAACCAGTACAAGCGCCCACGCTTATCGAAGGAAACACATATGTTATCGCTTAGGCGTAATCAAATTCCCGTGCTCGGCATCGATATCAGCTCAGCCTCAGTCAAGGTGCTGGAACTGTCGCGTAACGGGGGGCGCTACCGCGTAGAGAGCTACGCAGCGGAGCCTATGCCCCCCAATTCGGTGGTGGAAAAGAACATCGGTGACGTCACACTCGTCGGCGAGGCCGTGGCTCGAGCGGTAAAGAAATCGCAGACCCGGCTCAAAACCGCAGCCTGCGCGGTGGCTGGCTCCGCCGTGATCACTAAGATGATCGCAATGGACGCCGGTTTGTCGGAAGACGATATGGAAAGCCAGATCCGCCTCGAAGCCGATCAATACATTCCCTATCCGCTGGAAGAAGTGAGTATGGATTTCGAGGTGCAGGGGGCGAGTGAGAAGGATCCCGGGCGGGTCGATGTCATGCTCGCGGCCTCGCGCAGCGACAACGTCGAGCTGCGGGTAGCCGCCTTGGCGGCGGCGGGCTTGACGACCAAAGTGGTGGATGTCGAGGTTTTCGCCTTGGAGAACGCCATCTCCTTGCTTAAGCACAACGGTAGTGCAAGCAGGATCGTAGCACTGGTCGACGTGGGTTCCTCGATCACCACCTTGAGTGTATTGCAGGACTTTAAAACCATTTACACCCGCGAGACAGCTTTTGGAGGCCGCCATCTCACCGAGGAAATCCAGCGCCGTTACAACTTGAGCTACGAGGAGGCAGGCCTCGCCAAACGCCAGGGAGGGTTGCCCGGTAACTACGAACCCGAGGTGCTGGAGCCGTTTAAGCAAACCATGGCGCAAGAGATCAAGCGCGCCTTGCAGTTTTTCTACTCATCCAGTCAGGTGGGGGAGGTGGATGAAGTGATCCTCGCGGGTGGGTGCGCTTCGATCAAAGGGATAGCGGAATTGATCGAACAAGAGATCGGCAAAAACGTCACGATTGCCAATCCCTTCGCCCACATGTCCATCGCCGATAAGGTGAAGAAGGAACCGCTCCTGAACGATGGCCCGGCGATGATGATCGCGTGTGGTCTTGCATTGCGGAGTTTCGACTAATGGCTCGCAAAATCAATCTCCTGCCGTGGCGCGCCGAGCGCCGCAAACAGCAACGCAACGAGTTCTTTACCCTCATGGGAATGGCGGCCTTGGGGACCCTGCTGCTGGTGTTCATGGTTCGAGTCTATTACCAGCAACTTATCTCGCACCAGGAAGCGCGCAACGATTTCCTCAAGACGGAAATCTCCAGGCTGGATGAAAAGATAAAGGAGATCGAAAGCCTGGAAAAGGAAAAGGAGCGCTTGTTGGCGCGCATGAAAACCATCGAGCAGCTTCAGACCTCACGGCCCGTCATCGTGCACCTGTTCGACGAACTGGTCGGGGCTTTGCCGGAGGGGGTATATCTAACCGAAATCGCCCAGCAAGGGGATGCCGTCACCTTGAAGGGAGCGGCACGCTCAAACGCGAGGGTATCAAATTTCATGCGCAACCTCGAAGCTTCCGGTTGGTTACGCGATCCGGCGCTGGAGATCATCGAGAGCAAAGAGGTGGACAAGCGCCGAATCAGCAGTTTTTCTCTCACCGTCAAGCAGAAAAAGCAAGCAGGGCAAGAGGAACAGAACGAGGAAGCAACTTAAATGAAGTGGTCGGATATCAACAACGTCAACCTTGACAATATCGGCTCGGCGCCTTGGCCGTTCAAGTCTATCGTGATCGGGATCGCGTGTGCTCTTTTGGTCTTCGGCGGCTGGAAGTATCTGGTCCAGGAAAAGCGTGCGACCTTGGAACAAGTGACGGCCGAAGAGACGCAGCTCAAGCAGACCTTTGAAACCAAACAGGCTAAGGTGGTGAATCTGGATCGCTTGAAAAGACAGCTTGCGGAAATCAAGGAGACTTTCGGGGAGATGCTGCGGCGCTTACCCGACAAGGCGGAGGTGGCGGCTTTGCTGGTGGATATATCCCAGCAAGGTCTGGGCGCGGGTTTGGAATTCGAGCTGTTCAAGCCGGGGCAAGAAAAGCCTTCGGAATTCTACGCCGAATTGCCGATCGAGATCCGGGTGGCGGGTGGTTACCACGCTTTCGGACAATTCGTAAGCGGGGTTTCGGATCTGCCGCGTATCGTCACTCAGCATGACATCCGGATCAAGTTCAAAGGAGAAAAGAAAGGCTTGGGGCAAGACCTGGTTATGGAAAGCGTTGCCAAAACCTACCGCTATCTGGATGAAACAGAGGAGGCAAGCCAGTGATCCGCTTCCGTTATACAGGTACTCGGTGGCTGCTAGGGGCGGCCGCGGTTTTGGTGGGCGGATGCGCCTCCAGTGAAATGAGCGATTTGCAGGAGTACGTGGCGCAGGTTAACGCGCGCCCCGGGGGCCAGATCGAGCCTTTGCCGGAGGTCAAGCCCTACGAGCGTTATTTGTATCAATCCGTTGGGATGCGTGATCCTTTTTCGGCGCTGTTCGAGGTTCCCGAAGAGGCTTTGGCCAGCGATGTGGATGACGCCAAACAGCATGCCTTGATGCAAGAGATCCAGAACCGCAATCGCGAAGAGCTCGAGAGTTTTGAGCTCGACAGCTTACGCATGGTTGGAACCCTAGAAAATCCCAGCAATTTTTGGGGAATCGTGAAGGATCCGAAAGGCACGGTGCACCGCGTTAGCGTAGGGAACTACCTGGGCATGAACTTCGGCAAGGTCACAATCGTTGCTGAGGATCGCATTGACCTGAGGGAAATCATCAAGGATCCGCAAGGCGATTGGATAGAGCGGCTCGCCTCGCTTGCACTTTACGCAGAACAGGGGCAGCCGTGACCGCCGCAAATAGAGGGTTGGCATATGCACACAGTGGTTTGTAACACAAAACCGTTCATAGGATTCTCGAAGAAACAGCCTGGCGCACCACGCATGGGCTTCCCTCGCGCGCAAGCATGCCAGGGTTGCAAAGCTCGTCCGGCTTCCCGCCGATTTGACAACCACCGTACGGCGGTGGCTTTGTTGTTAATCATCCTCGGGGCTCCCGCGGCAGCGACAGCGGCCAGTCTGAATGATATCGATTTCGCCTCATTGCCCGGCGGGCGCGTCCAGTTGCGGCTTAAACTGTCTCAACCACCGGCGCAAGCGCCGCTTAATTTCACCATCGACAATCCGGCGCGCATCGCCATAGACTTGCCGAATACCCAATTGAATATGCGTGAAAAGAGCAAGACCATTGGGGTAGGCATGGCGCGCAGCGTGAGCGCGGCCGAGGCGGCCGGGCGCACCCGGGTGGTGGTCAATTTGGCCCACATGGTGCCTTATGACATCACGCTCCAAGGGGCCGATATCCTGGTCAGTTTGGACGCCAGTGCGGTGAGCAAAGACGACGCTTTGCCGCTGCCTTTGGGTCAGGCTCCGACCCGAGGCGCGAGCATACAGAACATCGATTTTCGCCGCGGTGAGCACGGCCAGGGTCAGGTGATCGTAGCCTTGTCCGATCCGGCGATTGGCATAGACGTGCGCCAAGAAGGCGGCAAGATCGTCGTGGACTTCGCCGATACGTGGTTGCCGGATAACCTGGATCGGAAGCTCGATGTGGTTGATTTCGCCACCCCGGTGACCGCGATCGATACCTCCCGCCACGGCGGTGGCGCACGCATGGTCATCTCCCCCACGGGAACCTATGAGCACGTGGCCTACCAGGCCGAAAATCAGTTGACGATCGAGGTCCGGTCGCTCACCAAGCAAGAAGAAGAGCAGATCAAAAAAGACAAATTCGGCTACACAGGCGAGCGCCTGTCCTTGAATTTCCAGGAGATCGAGGTGCGCGCGGTGTTGCAGCTCATCGCGGACTTCACCGGTCTCAACTTGGTGGCCGCCGATACCGTGACCGGCACTGTAACCCTGCGCCTGAAAAACGTGTCCTGGGATCAGGCCTTAGCCATCATCTTGAAGTCTAAGGGTCTGGGCATGCGTCAGGCAGGCAATGTGATCATGGTGGCGCCCCAAGAGGAGATCGCGGCACGCGAGAAGCTCGAGCTCGAAGCGCAGAAGCAGATCGAAGAGTTGGCTCCCTTGCAAACCGAGTTCATTCCCATCAATTACGCCAAGGCGAGCGATATCGCCACGTTGCTCAAAGCGGGAGACACAGAGGAGAACAAGCTGATGTCCGAGCGAGGCAACGTCTCGGTAGATGAGCGCACCAATACGCTGCTGCTGCAGGACACCGCAGACAAGCTGGGGCAACTGCGCAAGGTGATCGCTACCCTGGATATCCCGGTGCGCCAAGTGATGATCGAATCCCGCTTAGTTATCGCCAACGATGACTTCGCCAAAGAAATCGGGATCCAATTCGCCTACAGCAAGAACACCACGGGAACGGGAGGAGCATCGAGCACCGAGCTGTTCAGTGTGTTGGGGGGAAAGCTGGAGGGAACCAGACCAACCGAATTCGGTGGCGGCACCGCGTTCGTCACCGGCGATGAGGAGGATGCTACCGAGAATTTCATCGTTAGCCTGCCCACGCTGGCGCAACCGCATGCCGCTTTGGGGTTGGCGGTAGGCAAGATCGGGAGTTATCTCCTGCAATTAGAGTTATCGGCCTTGCAGACGGAAGGGCGCGGGGAGATCATCTCCAGCCCGCGGGTGATCACGGCCAACCAGAAAGAGGCCGTGATTGAGCAGGGCGAGGAGATCCCGTTTAACATTGCGACCTCTAGCGGCGCGACCAGCGTGCAGTTTAAAAAAGCGGTGATAAGCCTGCGTGTCACACCCCACATTACACCGGATGATCGGGTGATATTGGATCTCGCTGTAAACAAAGACGCACGCGGCCAGATCACACCCGCAGGCTTTGCCATCGACACCAACAATATCACCACCCAGGTGCTGGTAGACAACGGGGAGACCGTAGTGTTAGGCGGGATCTTCGAGCATACCAACCGCGATGACATTCGACGCGTCCCGTTTTTTGGCGAACTGCCCTATGTCGGCTGGCTGTTTAAAGCCACCACTAATGTAAACTCAAAACGCGAGCTCCTCATCTTCGTGACCCCCAAAATCTTGAAGGAATCTTTGCGCCTAGGCTAAGGAAACTCCGAGCACTTCACAGCTTCCTTAAGCAATAACCTCAAGCCCTCCTTCCGGTCTAAAGCCGTGTAGCTCCCCCGCGTTGGGGCGAGCTACGGGCTTTCTCCGGTATTTCGCTATTTGAATTAGAATTCAACCTTACGTAGGTGATGCGGGCGGCTCGCCCAGGTTTTGAGTCGACATGAAAGGACCGGAAAACCTCTTTCTGATAGGCCCGATGGGCTCGGGCAAGACCACCGTGGGCCGGGCTCTGGCGCGACGCTTAGACAAGGCTTTTTTTGACAGCGACCAGGTCATCGAGGAGCGAACCGGGGTGCGCGTTTGCGTGATCTTCGACATCGAGGGCGAACAGGGTTTTCGGCAGCGGGAAAAAAGGGTCATCGATGACCTTACCCTAAAGAAGGACATCGTGCTCGCCACCGGGGGCGGGTCGATACTGGAGGCCGAGAATCGGGGCCATCTGCTGCGCCGCGGCTTTGTCGTATACTTGAAGGCCCCGGTGGAGCAGCTTTTAGAGCGCTCAGCCCGGGATCGGAATCGGCCGCTGTTGCAAACAGAAAACCCTAGAGAGACGCTTGAAGCCTTGGTCAGGGAGAGGGAGCCCATCTATCGCGACACAGCGGACTTGATAATCAGCACCGACGACCGTACCGTAAGACAAGTTGTAGATGAAATTCATCGCTGTTGCGGTTTCGCTTAGCGCAGAAACTTCTTGGTGGACATCGTGCGAACTTTGACAGTAGCCCTCGACGAGCGTAGCTATCCGATCTACATCGGATCTCGATTGCTGCAGCGCGCCGATCTGCTCGCGTCCGCGATCCGCGGGCGCCAGGTGCTGGTGGTCACCAACGATACCGTTGCACCCCTGTATTTGCAGCCCTTGCAAGACGCGCTGCAGGACTACGACACCCGATCCGTAGTGCTACCCGATGGCGAAGCGTATAAGACTCTAGAGGTGATGGGCCACGTCATCACCGCTTTGCTCGAGCGCCGCTTCGATCGCAGTAGCACCTTGCTGGCACTGGGGGGCGGAGTTGTGGGGGATATCACCGGTTTTGCAGCGGCTTGCTATCAGCGAGGAGTGGATTACATCCAATTACCCACCACCTTACTCGCCCAAGTCGATTCTTCAGTGGGTGGCAAGACAGCCGTCAATCACCTTTTGGGCAAAAACATGATCGGCGCTTTTCATCAGCCGCGTTGCGTTCTTTCCGATATCGCCACCCTGGATACCTTGCCCGCGCGGGAACTGAGCGCGGGCTTGGCAGAGGTCATCAAATATGGCTTGATCCGGGATGCGGAGTTCTTTTTGTGGCTGGAGCAGAACATGCCGGACGTACAGTGCCGCGAAGCAGAAACGCTGGCTTACTGCATATACCGCTGTTGCGAGAACAAAGCCGCAATCGTGGCCGAGGACGAGCGCGAGGGGGGGGCGCGCGCGCTGCTTAACTTAGGCCATACGTTTGGCCACGCCATCGAGACCGGGCTCGGCTATGGCCAATGGCTGCACGGCGAAGCGGTGGCGGTGGGGATGCGGTTAGCCGCCGATTTGTCGGCACGGATGGGATGGATAAGCCTTGTGGACCGGGAACGGATCGAGTCGCTACTGCTCAGGGCCGGTCTGCCAATTCACGCCCCATCCTCCTTGGCTGCCGAACGTCTGCTGGAACTGATGGCCGTAGATAAAAAAGCCCGGAATGGGGTGTTGCGCTTGGTTCTATTGCAAGGCATCGGCCGCGCCGTGGTAACGGGCGATTATGATCACTCCGCCTTGCTGGCCGTGCTCGCGGGTGCGCGTATTGCCAGCCGCGTGGCCTAAGCCCGCGGTGAAAGCGAGAAACTGACGAAAAGTCCTTACGATATGGCTATCGAACCCACGATAGATCTCGCTCTGAACAGGGCCTCCGAGTCGGGGTCAGGGTCGGCTTTTTTCTATCTTTGCCCGCCGCTCGCGCAGCGTGCGGCGCTCCTGCGGCACTTGCTTGCATTCAGTTGCCAGCCGGTGTTGGTGGTGGCGGAGCGAGGAATGGGCAAGACCAGCCTGCTGGAATACCTGCTTCGCGCAGCGCCGGAGCATTGGGCGGTGAGTCGTATTGAAGGGGAAAAGCTGTCCGGCCGGCCGGCCACGGCTAAACGCGTGCTGGAGGGTTTTGGCCTAAAGCCAGGCATTAGGCCCGTCTCGGACGGCCCCACGCTCATCAAGACGATCCTCGCTGAATTCGGTGCTAACCGCACCCCGGTGTTAGTGGTCGACGATGCCCACAAGCTCCCGCCGGAGTCCTTATCGTTACTGCTGGACTCGGCTCCCTGGGAGCGGCAGGCCGGGGGTTTGCACATGGCCCTTTTCTGTACTCCGCTGATCGACACCGTGCTCAACGCCCCGGAATTACGCCCGTGCTTGCGACAGTTCGTGCATAGCGTCGAGCTTTCCCCGTTCACCGAACAGCAGACACGTGAATACCTGGTTCAGCGCTCGGCCGCAGCAGGCCGGGAAGGTCCTTTGCCCTTGTCAGCCGCGGAGGTTCGTCAGATTTTCAATCAATCGCTAGGCGTTCCGAGACGCATCAACGCGTTGGCACGTGATGCCTTAGTGCAGGAGGATGCGCGAACATTGGGCTTAGAAGAAGACCTCGCACACACCGCCCAGCCGTCCCACTCTGGCCTCGGGTTTTCACGCGCGGCAGCGGTTGTTATCGTAATATTAGCCATTCTAGGGCTTTGGGTCGTAAGGCAGCCTAGCGACGATAGCCCAGAATCAATCCTGGTGCCACCGAACAACGAACCCGACGTCGCCGAGGCTGCACCGAAGCCTCCGAGCGGGCAAAAAGACGCGGCACAGGCCGCAACAGAAGTAGTGGCGCGGTCTCCCGTTCAGGAAAAGCCGCAAACAGCGAAGAAAGCCGATGTCAGCCACCACCGCGCGCCACCGGAAGGCGAGGGCGCCAAGGCGATCGCTCCAGGGCTCAGGGGACCGGAGTGGTTACAGGCTCAGCAAGCGGATCGGTACGTAGTGCAATTATTCGCCTCTCGCGACCGGAAAGCCGTTTTCCGTTTCTTGGACAATCACAAGAACCGGCTTCGGCTGGCTTGGTTTTCCACCGTGGACCGCGGTCGGCCCTGGTATGCGGTGGTGGAGGGACTCTATCCCGACCGGAACAGCGCCCGTGCCGCTGTCGTCAAGCTTCAATCTGTAGCCGGAGTTTCCAAGCCCTGGCCGCGCTCGATTGCCAGCATTAGGGAAGTACTGAAGAAAACCCCGTAACGGCCATTTCGAATTAACCGAGGCGCGCCAGCAAGCAACCCCGCGAGGGATAGCGAAGGATCGCGCTGCCGTGACACCCGAGGATTGCAACGATATACTGAACAACCCTTGCGTTCGAATTTCTCGTTGTTGACAAACCGGGGGTTTACCAATGGGCACACCACCGAACGATTGCGGACTGTACCGGCCAGAATTTGAGCGGGATAGTTGCGGTTTTGGCTTGATCGCCCAGATGGACGGACGGGCCAGTCATACGCTGGTGCGCACAGCGGTGCATTCGCTTTGCCGCCTGACTCACCGCGGAGCGGTCGCCGCTGACGGCAAGACCGGTGACGGTTGTGGGCTATTGATCAAAACACCGCATGAGTTTCTGAGCCATATTGCGCAGGAACAAGGCATTTCATTGCTCCCCCAGTACGCCGTTGGGAGCATTTTCCTTAGCCCCGACAGGGCCCTCGGGAGAGCAGCGAGACAGCGGCTGCACGACGAGCTGACCGCTCAGGGGCTGGAAGTCGCCGGATGGCGGCAGGTTCCTACGAATGTCTCGGGTTTGGGTGAACAGGCGGCCCGTTCCTGCCCGCGGATTGAACAGATCTTCGTCAACGACCCCGGTTTGGGCGATGAGGCTTTCGCGCGGCGTTTGTATATCGCCCGCCGCCGCTGCGAGAAGGCGATTGAAGCGACGGATCCCGACTTCTATGTGACCAGCCTTTCCCCGCATGTGGTGTCGTACAAGGGCTTGGTGATGCCCGGATACCTAGGGGAATTCTATCCGGACCTCGGCGACACCCGGCTTTCTTCGGCTTTGTGCGTGTTCCATCAACGCTTCTCCACCAACACCTGGCCGCAATGGCGGCTCGCCCAGCCGTTCCGATACCTGGCCCATAACGGCGAGATCAACACCATCCAAGGAAACCGCAACTGGTCGGTGGCGCGGAGCTATCAGTTGCGTTCCGAACACATCCCGGAGATGGACGATATCCGTCCTTTGGTGTCCTCCAGCGGATCGGATTCCTGTTCTCTCGACAATATGCTGGAAGCGCTGCTCGCCGGCGGTATGGACATATTCCGCGCTATGCGCCTGCTGATCCCGCCCGCTTGGCAAAATAGTGACAGCATCGATCCCGATTTAAAGGCCTATTACGAATACAATGCGATGCAGATGGAGCCTTGGGATGGGCCTGCGGGGATCGTGCTGACCGATGGCCGGCATGCGGCGTGTGTGATGGATAGAAACGGGCTACGCCCCGCGCGTTACGTGATCACCCGCGACCGACATATCACCTTGGCCTCGGAAATAGGGGTCTACGACTACGCCCCGTCTGAGGTGGTGGCGAAGGGCCGCTTGAAGCCGGGGGAGATGCTGGCGGCCGACATAGCAACCGGGGAGCTGTTGCTTCCCGAGGCGATCGACCAGCGGCTGAAAACGCGCAAACCCTATAAGCGGTGGATCCGCGACAACATCCGCAAACTCGAGTCCACCCTGCGCGAGGAGCCGCTGACCGCCCAGGCGCTAGAGGCGGAACGGCTGGCGCAATAACTGAAGATGTTTCAGATCTCCTTCGAGGAGCGGGATCAGGTTTTGCGGGTGCTGGCTGAGGCGGGGCAAGAGGCCGTGGGTTCGATGGGGGACGACACGCCGCTACCGGTGCTGTCGCAGCACGTGCGCCCGCTGTACGACAATTTCCGCCAGCAGTTCGCCCAGGTAACCAACCCGCCGATTGACCCCTTGCGTGAGATGATCGTCATGTCGCTCAACACCTATATTGGGGCAGAGCGCAACGTGTTCGAGGAGTCAGCGGAAAACTGCGCGCGCTTGGTGATCGATTCGCCGGTGTTGTCGGAAGGCAAGTTCCGGCGTCTGCTGGAGCTGGACGATGCACGTTTCCGCCACCAGGTGTTCGACCTCAATTACGATGAGGACCTGGGCTTGCGGGTCGCGATAGAAGCGCTTTGCGAGAAGGCGGCCGCGGCCGTACAAGAGGGCGTCGTGATCTTAGTGCTCTCGGATCGCAACATCCAGCCTGGAAAGCTCCCAATCCACGCCTTGCTCGGCACCGGGGCGGTACATCATCACCTGATCGCACGCGGGCTGCGTTGCCGAGCCAATATCGTGGTGGAAACCGCGACCGCGCGCGATCCGCATCAGTTTGCGGTACTGATCGGCTTCGGAGCCACGGCCGTGTTCCCCTACCTAGCGTACGAGTGCCTGCACGAGATGCTGGTGCGCGGGGAGATCCCAAAGGGTGAAAGCAGCCTGGTTGCCGCGTCGTATCGCCGCGGGATCAACAAGGGGCTGTATAAGATCCTATCCAAGATGGGGATCTCTACCATCGCCAGCTATCGCGGGGCGCAGCTTTCCGAGATCGTCGGCATACACCAGGAGGTGGTGGATCTTTGCTTTGTCGGCACTACCAACCGTATACAAGGCATGCGGTTCTCTGACATCGAACACGACCAAAAATTGCTCGCGCAGGAAGCGTGGAACGGCCGCAAGCCCGTGCGCCAGGGGGGGCTTTTAAAGTTTATCTACGGCGGGGAATTTCATGCCTTCAACCCCGATGTGGTCAACATGCTGCAAGCGAGCGTGGACAGCGGTGATTATAGCCAGTACCTGGAATACGCGGCTGAGGTTAACGACAGGCCGATCGCCGTGCTGCGTGACTTGTTTAAGCTGCGCACCGA
>JBOHHR010000189.1:0-3998 GCA_050725475.1 Gammaproteobacteria bacterium
TCGTTTTCGGCGAAAAGACCACACTGGTGGTTGACCCCTCCGAAGAACACTTGAAGGCGGAATTTACGGGCGTCGCTCGCACCTATTTGCCTATGCATGCCATCATTCGCGTCGACGAAGTCGAGAAAGAAGGGCACGGAAAGATAACGGCGGTGGCGGGAGGCGAAAAAATCACGCTTTTTCCCCTCTACCCCCAACCGGATTCGGGCAAGAGCTGACGCGGACACCCATGCCTGCTTTAGAATATGGAGAGATTCCTACGCGAGCTCCGGTTGGCGGTTGTTGAGAGGGCGTGTGGAGCAGCCAGCACCCTAAGTGGCAACATCGGTCGTTATCGTCGGGGGTGGGCATGCAGGGGGCCAAGCTTCCGCCGCCCTCCGCAGCGAGGGGTTCAGCGGGCGCATCATGATGGTGGCCGATGAGCCCCACCTCCCCTACCAGCGCCCCCCCTTGTCCAAGGGCTTCCTCAGCGGAGCGTTGGGGATGGAACGGATTTATCTCAAACCCGAGGCGTTTTACCAACAACAACACATCGAACTGCTGCTCGGGCGGCATGCTGAGGCCCTAGACCGCGATCAGAGAAAGGTCTACTTAAACGACGGCCGGGTACTGGATTACGACAACTTGTTGCTCGCGACCGGCTCCGGTGTGCGGCACCTAGGAGTTCCAGGAACTGACCTTTCCGGCGTCTATTATCTGCGCACCATCGGCGATTCGGAAGCCATTCGCGCCCACCTCAAATCGGGCGCCGCGATGGTCGTCGTGGGCGGCGGCTATATCGGGCTCGAAGTAGCATCGGTCGCGGCCACCCACGGTTTAAGGGTCATTGTGCTGGAAATGGCACCTCATGTCATGGCGCGCGTGGTAGACCCGGCGGTTGCCGCCGTTCTCGCTCAAGCTCATCGCTCTCACGGCGTCGAGATCTGCACCGGTACCACGGTAGTGGGGTTCGAGGGTGCCGGACACGTCACTTCGGTGCGCTGCGCGGACGGGGCCAGCTATCCTGCCGATCTGGTGGTCATAGGGGTGGGGATCGCGCCTGACACCAAGCTCGCCGCAGCGGCGGGTCTGCGGTGTGAAAATGGGATCTGGGTGGATGAGTACGCGCGCACCAGCGACCCCGCTATCTATGCGTGCGGGGACTGCACCTATCATCCAAACTCACTGCTCGGTTGCCGCCTGCGCTTGGAGTCGGTGCACAATGCGGTAGCCCAGGCGCGGGTGGCCGCGGCAAACCTCTGCGGCAAGCAAACGCCCTACTCAGAGATCCCCTGGTTCTGGTCCGATCAATACGATATCAAGCTGCAACTGGCTGGGATCTTCGCTCAGCACGACGAACTGGTGTTGCGCGGCGATCCCCAAAGTGGCCGCTTTTCCGCGTTTTACCTAAAGCAGGGGATCCCGGTGGCGGTGAATACCTTCAATGATCCGCAAGAATTTATGGCCGCGAGAACCCTGCTCGCTCGACGCCTGCAAATCGACCCTAAGCAGCTTGCCGATCCGCGCAAGGCGCTGTCCCAATCTACCTGATAGGCCCTGCGCAAGAACCACCTCCCCGGGGCTAAGCGTCCGAACGGGAAGGGTCTTGCAGAGATCGAGCTTCGCCATAGCGTGCAACGTGTCGAAATCGGTCCGATGCGTATACTCCGGGACGCGGGCCGGTGCCCGCTTAGGTCACGGCAGCGGTGCTGATCTTGGCCTGAAGGGAGGATTCATGCCGCATCACCGCTGGCGGGTCTTGCTTTCTTTGTTGCTGGCCGCTTGCAACAGTGGGTGCGCGACCATGGCCTATTATTCGCAGGCCATCACGGGCCATGTGCGGCTGATGACGGCGGTTGAACCGATCTCGAGCATAACGGCTGATCCAAACACGCCGGAGAAACTTAAGGATCGCTTAACGACCATCGAGCGCGTGCGCCGCTTCGCAACCGAGCATCTGAGCTTGCCTGATAACGACAGTTATCGAAGCTATGCGGATACTGGGCGAGAGTTTGTGGTGTGGAACGTGTTCGGGGCTCCCGAATTCTCTTTTGAGCCGATCAAGTCTTGTTTCCCCTTCGCAGGTTGTGTCACTTATCGGGGCTATTTCAACGAACGATCCGCGCGCGCGTTTGCAGAACGATTGCGCGCCCAGGGTAACGACGTGTATGTCGGTGGTGTTGTAGCGTACTCGACCTTAGGGTGGTTCGATGACCCGGTCCTAAATACCATGCTGCGTTGGAGCAAGTTACGCGTGGCAAGGTTGATCTTTCATGAGCTCGCCCACCAAAAGCTGTATATTAAGCACGATAGCGCCTATAACGAGGCCTTCGCCACCACCGTCGAACGGGTAGGTGCAGAGCGATGGTTACGTTTCGAAGGCGACAAAAAAGCCCAGGTTGAGTTTGAGCGTGAGCAAGCGAGAGAAGCGGAGTTCATCGCCTTGGCGCTCGGCACACGCGCTAAGTTGGCCTCAGTTTACGCCTCCGATTTGGACCTGCATGACAAGCGTAACGCGAAGTCGGCGGCCCTCGATGAAATGCGCCAAGCATATCGATGTTTCAGAGCCAAGTGGAACGGTTACCAAGGTTATGACGAATGGATGGCCGAGGATCTTAATAATGCGAAATTTGCGTCTCTGCTCACTTACCACCAACATACCAAAGCTTTCGAGATGCTGTTTGAGCAAGTCGACACCGATCTGCTCCGATTCTATGAGTTGGCAAGAGCAATCGGAAAACTGGATCCAAAGCAGCGTTTGAATTGTTTGCAGGATATTGCGCGCCGTGACTGTGCGAGCAGCAACCGGTAGTCAGTCATGTCAAAACGAAGTGATCCGTCACCCGGCAGGGAGTGCCGGGTCCTGTGGCCAAGGATGGGGACTGCACGCGGTCAGCAAGGCACAAAATTATCGTTCAGTTGCGCTTTAAGGCGTTCTTTTATGGGTAGGGGAAACATAATGCGCGCCTGCACGGCTTTGACCCTGTGGTTGACGGCGTTCGCGACCACCGGCGCCGAAGATTGGGTTCTACGCGGACAAAGCGCTCGTTCGCAGCAGGCAGAGCCGCCTTCGCCGCGGGCTAAACCGGAAGCGGGTGTGTTTTTGATCGCGAGCCGCACCCTGACTGATCCGAACTTCCGGGAAAGCGTGGTGCTGCTCGTAGAGCACACACTCTCGGGCACGGCGGGGCTGATCATAAACAGAGCCACGCAGGTCCCCATTTCGCTCGCGTTGCCCCAAATACGAGAACTCGCCAAGAAGAAGGATACCGTTCATATCGGCGGCCCGGTTGCGCTGGACAGTATTACGCTGTTGGTAAAAACAAGACATCGTATGAGTGAAGCGAAACCCATTGTAAACGATATCTACTTAACCGCGAGCGAGAGCGTGCTTAGACGACTGGCAAAATCCGACTGGCCTCACACGGCGTTACGCTATTATGCCGGCCACGCCAGTTGGGGGCCGGGGCAGCTCGAATTGGAGCTGCAGCAAAGAAGCTGGTATCTATTGCACGTCGATTCCAACCTCATCTTCGAACGAAAAGCCGAAGAAATCTGGCCCGAGCTCATCCGCCACGCGGAGGGCGTGTGGACGTGCCGGTGCCCACCGGATCTCGGGGTTCCTCGGCCGGCTTCTTTTCCGGGCGACGTCCGGTGAATTTCCCACAAAACATCGGTAAAACCTCACAGAAAATCTATCGGCGTGGTGGCAAGGTTGCGATGGTTGCCCGTTACGAAGCATATGTTTCCGGACATCACCGCGAACGCTAGTACTAAGGCTCCGTGGGGGGCGGGCGTCCGTGTTTTAAGATGCTTGCTAAAGCCACTTCGGGAGAAAGGATAACGGTATGGGTACTCGGAAAAGCGTTTCTCGCTCGGCAAAATCCAGACGGACATCGGCTGAATTCATGGAGAAGCTCAAGCCCCGATTATCTCCGGGATAACAATATCTCATCGGTCGGCATCGGCTATAAGCGCAAAGAGGGCAAGCCAACCGATCAGCTCTCCATCCAATTTAC
>JBOHHR010000190.1:0-3004 GCA_050725475.1 Gammaproteobacteria bacterium
TAGGTCTGTCCAGACATCGGTGATATTGACGCCACGTGGATTCATACGATCCTTATAGCCCCCGTAATCGCGTAGTTCTCCTCCGCAGTGTCGGCACGTTTCAATCGGAAGACGTGGCGGATTGAAGCTCCTGACTCGTGGACCCTTAGCAAAGTACAGCAAGGAATAGTGAGAGGGATAGAGACGGCCCGAGATCGGCAGGGAGAACTTAATGTCCACGGCAATCCAGTGGCGGAATTCCAGGTATTGGGTAAGCCAGGCGGAGAGACGGACATTCCATTTTGGTAGGTTATACAAAAAGAGTGAGCCGCCCGGTTTTAGAATGCGTATGACCTCCCGTAGCCACAAGCAGCACCAGTCGACGTAGTGACGTTCGGAGAGGCTATCGTTGATGTTATGGCCGTAATCCTTATTGAGATTAAACGGTGGATCGGCAAACACCAGGTCGGCCGATTCATCGTCCAGGCTTTTCAAGAAAACGACGCAGTCGGCCTGATAAAGCTTTCCAAGCTCCGTTTCAAGCACACGGCCAGGGCATGGCTCTACACTATTTTGATCATTTTGGTTCTCGAATCCGCTTGATCCAAAGTGAGAGCTGAATACTTCCAACATGTCTCGGGGGCGCTTTCTCAGCAGATCCTCTAACCAGCATGGAACCACTCCTGCTGCAAGGAGTAACTCTTCCTGGGAAACCTTCAAGTGCCCGCAGATTGTAGATAACATCCGCTTGTCAGGTAGCGAAGCGCATTTCTCGATACTAGCGAGCACACCGGGTCTAATACCCATTTGCTTCGCAAGCGCTGCTCGTGAGATGCCTGATTGTTCTCTTCTTGCCTTCAACGCTTCGCCAAAGTGACTAAGCACTGTTACGTTCCCCTTTGCAAAATATAAGAATGTGCTCTTCGCGCATGGAATTTGCCATCCCCACTATCAGTCGTCGAATTGCCAGCTCCAAGGCAAGATCTTTCTCTTCGGCAAGCTTGATTAGGCGTTGTTCGATACTATATTTGGCCTCCGGCGATGCTGGATCGATACGCAGAATCCGGGCAAGCTGTTGTGAATTTGATCCGACCATAATAACGCAATACCTGCTGGGTTTAAGGACTCGTGCGACCTCGCCGAGAACACATGACATATCCTCGAAATACTGTTCCACCTTGCCGGCGCCCTGCCCTCCATTTAATCCAATCATCCTGGGCCGGATCGCCTGCAGATTATAACCAAGATACGTCAAGTGAGGCGCGTCATTTGCCAGATAGTCCACGGCGAAGCTGTAGGGGGGCGAAAATATCACCCCATCGATTGAACCCGATTCGAGTCGCAGCTCACGGGCATCCCCTATTAACACTTGGCTTGACCCGAGGGTTAAGGGCAGCTCGCAAAAAGCCTTTTGAAAGCGCTCTATGGTATCAAGGTATTTCGCTAGTATATCTTTGAAAAACTCACACTGGTTTTTTCTTGAGCTGCGTTCGGCATAACCCCTCGCGTCCATATAGGCAAGGGCGAGAATTTCGAATGCCGTGCGGGAAATGCCTCTCGGTTGAAAGGCGGCATCCTGAACTTTCGTGGCAGTCGCGGCCTCACCCAGCTTGTCGTAGATCTTTCTCAGGTGTTCGGCGTTCTGTAACAATGGCTTTAAATCCGAGATATCGGCGGCAAGGGCTCGGAACTTCGTATTGGCCATAAAGGTACAGAACGGGCTTACATCGATCGCGATCGCGTTAATCCCCATAAGCGCCGCTTCGACCGCCGTTGTCCCGCTACCGGCCATCGGGTCCAGCACCGTTGAACCAGGGTGTAGCCCCATCACGTTCATCAAGGCTTTGATCATTTGTGGATGATATTTGCCGCGATAGGGGAAAAGACCATGGGTCGCGTAGCTGGTCTTAAACTGATGGGTACCCAGAAAAGATTGCAGGCGAATGTTACTATCCGTGGGGAGTTTCAGCCCGCCTCCGGTACAGAGGTGGTAATGATAGGTCGGCTTGCCGTTGATCGAGACGAAGTAGGCACCGCGCTGAATGAGCTCCTTTTCGCTGAGCAGTCTTGCTTCCAACATCCCGAGCTTTAATTCGTAGATCTCGTTCAGCTCCGGGGTTGGAATATAAGCTGCTGGAAATACGTCCTGCAGGGGATCTCGTAGAGCGGCGCGATTGCGGTGATGAATCGTCCGAGCATACGACGCTAAAGGTTCCTTAACCGACCGGGATTCCGCAGCCACCGCGTTGCCGGTTGTATTCAACCTCTGGCGAAACGTTTCAATGTACGTCGGATCTTCTTCTAGGGCTCGTTGCCAGTCAGCCGGCATATAGCCGCCACGGGCAAGCAACGTTTCCTGATCGATGGTGAGCTCTCGCGATAAGGCAAGCAGCAATGAGCGGGAAGCAGGCACCTTGCCCGCCTCAATTCGGGAGAGATGGGACGGATCAACCGCCACTCGTCTTGCCAGCTCACGCAAGCCAATGCGGTTATGCTGACGCGCGGTGCGTAGGATTTCTGCGAGAGACATGGTGGGGATGTTAAGTGAGTGTGGACAATATAGTCAACACTTTTTATTAGACCCATTCCTGCGCGATAAAGATGCGTCAGCACCAATAGCTTCAGCAAGCGCTCCGCCAATTCCCGCAGCACCGCTCGCTCAAAACCCTACAAGTGTCCGCGCACCTCTCCGGTTAAGGCAAGCACTCGCTTAACCACTCGGCCTGCTCGGACTCCAGATCCTGCAGCCGCACTACGGTCGGTTGGGCGCGTGTCTCAACGAAATCACGGGCATCGGTTTGAGACATAAGCGAAACTGTATCACCGATGGTCCTTTTTACATTTGCGCGATGAGTCTCAGGCCCCTGATCAAGGTATTGCAAAACAACTTAAAGCGCGCGCTGCGCCGCGCCGCCTTGGAAGAAGCGAAAGCTGTTCTCGAGCGCTTGCGTGAGGAAGATGCGCTGGCCTTAGAGACGCGCGGCCTGGAGCTGGAGTATCTGATCGCGGCCGGTGCCTGGGAAGA
>JBOHHR010000191.1:0-4913 GCA_050725475.1 Gammaproteobacteria bacterium
CCTGACAACAGTCCTCGCTGCCGCGAACGCCATCGTGGGTCTTGCAGCCCCCACCCATTTGGCAACCGTCGGTCAGCGGATCGGCACAGCAGCAAACGCTGCGTGGCTGGCTATCCATCAACCCGCAGGCAAACAAGGTTTGGAGCTGCGGCAGGAGCCCGTTTAGCAGAAAAAGCGCCCCGAGGACGCGCCGTGCTGTGGTGCTGCGAACCAAAGACATGGCTTATTCAGCTTTTGGTTACTTCGCCTGCGATGATCGTAGGATCGGGCCGAAACGTCAAGCGTACATCCCAGATCGAGCGTTGAAACGTGTTTTGATCAATCCCGTTTATCGGTGTGGCGAGGCGACACGGCGCGAAAAGATCATCAAGTTTCATGTCGTAATTTGGAAAGGCTGGACCTCAGGTTAGTCCTCCGTGAGCCCAACGATGAATTGGTCGAGAAGCTGCTGGGCGGTGCCAATCTCATCCTCGGTACCACGCAGCCCCTTCGCCATATGGATGATCAGGCGATCCGCTTTTTCGGGATCAGCCAGAAGAGATTGGGCCTGCCTTAGCGTATGCGGTGTCGCAATTCTCCAAACATCCCGGGCCAGCAGCCGCGGACTGGCAAGGGCCAGGTCGAAGTCGACGCTTTCAAGGAGGGGAATCGCTTCTTCGTAGAGCCTGCTCTGATTACCCGCGTCGGCATAGGTGCAAAACAGGCTCATGAGGTCCAGGGCATCTTTTGGGTCTTCTTCCCCACGATCGACCCAGGCGAAAAGCTTGAGCAGCGCGAGTCCGGAGAGTGATGCTTACCGGTACGACAAAGCCGGGTCCAACCTCGACCTCCTGCGCCGCTGCGAGAGCCTCTTCGTACCCCATTACGTTCATCATGACTTTCAGGTCGGGCGGCCAAACGATGGTGTTCGGTGGCGCCTCAACGCCGCGGAAGGGAATGATGTCGAGCGGGTAGCCCACCAATTTGGGCTGCGGCTTGTAGTACAGGCGCTGGGCTACCTCCCGCACAGCCTCAAACCGTCCTGTGGCGATCAACTGTGCCTTGATGGCCTCGAACTGCTCCCAGCTCTCCAAAGCGACGGCGAAATCAACGTCGCGGGTCGCGCGCCCACTGGCAAGCCCAAAGACGCCGTTGAGCACGATGTCCCTAGCCAGGGCCCCGGCGACGAAGTAGGGCCAAACGCAGTTCCTGGGCGAGGCGGTCCACCTCGTGCAATACGGCAAGGCTGAGCGGATCAACGGGCCAGTCAGAACTGACGGAGAGCATGGTCGATATGGCGCTCCAGAAGTAGTTTGGCAGCCTCTAGGTTTCGCGGGTCCAAGGTGGCTACAAGGTCCGCGTAGGCAAGGATCGGAGGAACGATGTCCGGGTAGTTCGGATTTGCCGGGAAGTCCCAGAAGGCATCGAAGATCTCGATGTCGCCCTTCGGGTCGACGCGGAGCCGGTTGGCAACGATAAGCTGGGTGAGGTTGTCGCGCCCTTCTTCACGTTGGATGTACAGGGTAAAGGTGGCTGGCTTCAGGTGCCTGGTTAGCTTGTCCACTGCGACCTCACCGCCCCAAAGGGCTCCGTACTTGGTGACATCGACATTGTGCCACCAATCGGGTGCTGTTGCGTGAAAGCGCTTGGGATTTAGCTTCGGTCGCAGTTTTATTGGATAGTTGGTAATCCACTCGTCGAAGAGTTTCTTGGTTTCGAGGAGGCGACGATGCCGCTCCTTGCGCTTGCCGCCGATCGTGAACCCGCGAGCATTGAGGTCGAAAAACACCCATCCGACGGCGCCTAACGCGACGCCGGCCGCGCGAACAATTTCGCGGTACGGGGCGTTCAAAAGCTCTGGCCGACAGAGCAAGGCAAAGACGACACGAAGCGCCGTCGCTGTTCCGGCTCGCGGCGCTGTGCCTGGGAACTCAGCGGTTTCGGAACGCTGGCCTTTGACGAATACGAGCAGTTCGGGTGCGCGGAGATAGGCGTTGCCAACCGTGTCGATGAACTGGATATGGAGCTCGCGACAGTGATCTGCCATTTCGGGCGTGATCTTCGGCGACAAGTAATCCTGGCTCCCCACAACGATCCAACTGGTTCTTGATGGCGCCGAGGACAGCGAAACGATCGATTCGCTTAATCTCGGCAGCGTACCGGAGCGGCCGGCCGTCGACATCAATCCCAACGATGGTGTCAGCCTGGCCGTCACGCACCCCGGCGACCTCAGCCGCAAGGATGTGGGCTTTTAACCCCGTGGTCCTGCGTAAAGCATCAAACGCGCATTGAAGAAGGTCCTGTTCATGCGGCGGTAGTTTTTTTGCGAGCGGCGGAGTGGCCATGTTCATCGATTATATATTGTTCACGTAACGTGAACAATATGCCTATTATGAACTAGGCCTGGTCGGGCGTTCACATTATCCAGACATTCACGTCATGTGAACAACCACCGTTGATGGCGAGTTGTGGCACAGTGGTATCGGGTTGTGGGAGATTAGGGAACAGCGAAGGTTCTTTGCTCATGGTGCCAAGATCGCATACTCATGATCAATTGGCGATCCCCTGCAAACAATTTTTTCACAGTGTTCAACTAAATGGTAGAGGAAGACCCCTCGGCTGATTCGACAGTGTCGAAACGCAGGCCGCTCGAACCTTCGCCACGGCCAAGTTGCTTTCGGCGGGCAACCCACAGGTGTGTTGAGCCATCGATCCACCGTGCATACTGGTAGGCACGGGTGATGCGAACGCCGGCGCGTGACACCTCCTCTTCAAAGAGGCTGAGCGCACGATTAGGTTCAAGAATGCGGCCCTTGGGTCGGATCGGCATCGGCGATCCGTCAGGTTGCATCATCGTACCCCGCCTTAGCCGAATCGACCCCTCGTCGACCTTTCCGGGGAGAAGCGGAATCCAGTGGGGCGGAACATTCGACGCCAGGCGATAGACCAGGGAGGGGTCAGCAGCCGGCTGCTCAGCCGTTCCGGATCGCTCGCGCTCGCGCTCGCGGCGCCGGAGCTCTTGCTCCTCTTGGAACGCTTCAAAGCGCCTCAGACGCCGGCCGGCAGCGCTTTCGATGATGCGCTCCACCGCCCAGGCCATGTTGGCCATTTCATCACGCATCAACAGGACCTCCTCGGTGGGCGCGCTCTGCAGGCTCGCTGCGAGCGACGGTGGCAGGAAGAAGAAGTCCGGAGAAACGTGGAACACGCGCCACGGCGCTGCGGCACCATCAACCTCAACCTCAGTGTACGGCCGGATCAACGCCCGCTCGCCGAAAGTATCGATTACGATGAGCGAGCGGGACCGACAGATCGAACCAACCTTTAGCTCGACCGGCATCACAAACCAGTCGGTCCCGTAAATCAATGCGAACTCCACAAGGAGCAGCCGCGCGAGGTCCTCAGGCTCAGCGTCGACAGCTCCCAAGTCGATCTGCGCATCTTCGAACTCCCACCACCGCGCCGCGGGCATACCTCTGAAGCTGATAGGAGCCGGGATGCTTGTAGCGGTAATTGACTCGAGCTCGATTTCGGAGGAAGAGCCGAGTGAAACGGCTGCGTCGAAGTTGAAGGAGTACCAATCAAGATGACCCTCTGCGTACTCCCGCGCGGTGAGCACGACGTCTCTTTCGGCTGTCCTCGCCGATACGGCGAAGCCGTATTCCATCCGCTCCGGTATCCAGGCTGACCGTTCATCACCAGGCTCACTGAATAGCTCGTTGTACCATGTGAGCCATTCCTCTGCTGCGCGGGCGACCTTGTCAACCTCCGCTGGCTGCTCTATTCGCAACTCCGGAAGAAGCCCCGATAGTGCGCCGTCGACCGGGTTGCCCGCCTGGCGCATCGCGGCGTAGAGAGCGGTGCCGTCGGGAACGCGCCGCGCCATCACATTCCAGAACCGAAGCGTCTCACCATCCAGCGGCTCTTCGGTGGGCCTCCGAAGTGGATAACCTTTTACGAACGCGGCACGGGTCGCTTCGTTCGCGCCCTGGCGTTTGAGCAGGCGCAGGAAATGGAGTCCGGCTTCGGCGGCCAGGCGAAGGGTGGGACCACGCTCGCCCCGAACTTGTTCTCGTTCGACCAGGGCCTCGAGAGGAAACTCGCCGCTCTTGTATTCTCTGGCCGCTGAGATGGCGTCGCCTGCCGGCCACCCCGGGAGATAGCGGTCAAGCCGCGAGGCCTCTCCTCGGAAGCGCGCAATGACAGGGGATCCGCCGTCCGTCCCGCGGAACTCCCCGAACTGCCATTGGCGGGCCAGCAGCCAGAGAGGGTCGTGGACGCGAGCCTCGAGACCGGCGCGCATCTCTCCGCTACGACAATGGGTCTCTAGGCGGGTCCACGTTGTTACGGAGGGCATGGCTACCTCCCAATCCACTTTAGGGCAGCACGGGTAAAATCGGTGGCAACCGTGTTATTCGACACGTTATCCGCGAAGTAAAGCGCCGGCAGAAAATGCCCTAGCTCCCCGAGCGCGTCGGGATCGACGCAGCGCAGCTTGGCCCACTCCAGCGTCTCCACCACCACCGCCTCCAGAGCCTCTAGATCCCACGCTTTGCGATCGTCCGGCGGCATGGCCAGCAGGATCGCCTGGGGCGCGCAGGCGTCTGGCTGATCGAAGTGAAACGCCAGGCCGGTGAGCTCGTGCTCCCTTGGCACCACTTCCACCCACTCGTCAATAAGTAACCCCGCGAGACGCTTCGTCAGATCAAGAGCGACAGGCATGTGAGCCACGAGAGAGAGCCGCCCGCCTTGTAGAGGCTTATCTGCCGGAAAGGGAAGCGCAGCCCAGCGATCGCCCTGCTGATAGGGCAGTTGAACCACCGTCAAGTCAAGCCCGGCCGCACTGCCCAACGCCTCCGCGTACATCAACGCAGCATCCAACCGCATCGCCCCCTCGCGAACGCGGGCAATTCTCTGGAACCAGGTAATCACCT
>JBOHHR010000192.1:0-4255 GCA_050725475.1 Gammaproteobacteria bacterium
CATATAAAGTTAAACTTGCCTATAGAAAGAAGCGGCGAGTGAAAAAAAATACTCCGCGGATTAGGTGGCGCACGCTGCATGCCACAAGGATTAAACATCGTTTAATCATAGAGTTCTCGTACAATACCACATGTGTGGAGCGAAATGCATTGAAGATTTGCTCCAAATTGGTGCGTTGACGACCCCGAATCAAACACTCCACTTATTCACTGATGATAACCGCCGTCCCTACCGCTACCCGGTCGAACAGCTCCGCGACATCGTGGTTGCGCATGCGGATGCAGCCTCGGGAACCTGGCCTGCCCATTTGTACAGCTTCTGGCGCGCCGTGGATGTAGATATAGCGACCCATGGAATCGACGTTGCCGCCGAGATTTCGCCCGGGCTCGGTGCCACGCAACCAGAGGATACGAGTCAGGATCCAGTCGCGCCCGGCAAACTGCCCGCGCAGCGCCGGCGTGTAGATCTCTCCGGTCGGCTCACGGGAGACAAAAACCGTGTTGAAGGGGCAATCTGCCCCGATTTTCTCATGGATCACATGATACCCACGCGGCGTGCACTCGCTGTCTTGGACTTCACCAGAACCGTTCGCCGCCGTCGACACTGAATACTGTGCGAGCACCTCTTCGCCCTCCAGCAGGCTCAGCTTCTGCTGGGCTATGTTGATCTCAATTCGCAGCGATCCGCGCTCCATTTTTACCCCAGCGAATAGCGATGAGTCCATCATAGTTGCCGTCCGCGGCCAGACGATAGGGTGTCAACCCCCGGCGTGCCACCAAGGTAACGTCTTCGTACCACAGCGGAACGTAGGGTAGCTGCTCCAAGAGATGGGACTGGAGCCGCAGGTACAACCGCGCCTGCTCGGCGGGATCCTCGCTTTGCTCCGCCCCTTCGATCAGCCGATCTGCCAGTCGGCTTGAAAACCAACCGCGATTGGCCCCGACCGGGGGCAGCGCCGAGCTATGGAATGCGTAGCGAAAAATATCCGGGATTTTCAAGCCCACCCAAGATAGACTGTACATCTGAAACCGCCCCACTTTGATGTCCGCGTATAAAGTACCCCAATCATAGCTGCGGATCTCGGTTTGGATCCCCACTCTCGCTAACTGGTATTGTATGATGGTGGCGAGCCGCACGCGAAACGGATTATTAGAGGTGGTATAGATGATGCGCAAGGGACGGGCGTCGGAATAACCTGCTTGTCGCTACAGAGACTGCGCCCTCTTGGGATCATAAGCAGGAGAACTCGCTCCTCGATAGCCTGCCCAGTGCTCTGGCGGCAGCACGGAAGCCGCTTTGCGTGCCGCGCCCTTCAGGACATAGCGGATGATGGCATCGCGGTCGATGGCGTGGGCGATGGCCTGGCGCACCAGAGGCTCGGCGACGGCGGGATCGCGAAGATTGAAGCCCAGATAATTTATCGTGGTACCCGACACGCGGGATAAGCTCACTTCCTTGCGCTCCGCAAGCCACGCCTCGAGCTCATAGGGGATGTCGCCTTGAAAGAGATCGATCTCACCCTTGAGTAGCTTGAGCACCCGCACCGTGGGGTCTTGCGCGGTGAGAAATTCAATGCGCTGTCCATCCGCTGGTCGCTCCAATACCAGCCGACCGGGGGTGGGCCACGCAAGCAGTTTCAGAGGACCACTACCGACAGGGCGTGTGTTGAACGGATGATTTTTCGCGATCAAGTGCGCCGGTAAGATTCCTATCCCTAAGCGGCCAGGAAAAAGCGGATCTGAACGCTGCAAATGGAAGTCTACCGTATCGTCGTCCAAGACCTCGACACGCTGGATAATCGATAAGGCACCGCGGTGGGGAGAGGCGACTGGGCCTTCCAACACCGAGGCGTAGGTCGCCTGCACGTCCTTAGCCGTCAGACGATGGCCGTCATGGAAGCGCCGCCATCGCTCGCCCAGAACAAACCGATAACGTTGTGGTGTGAGCGCTCGCCATGAGGCGAGGCTGGCGATGGGCTGAAAGTGCGGATCAAAATCGACTAACCGGGCAAAAAGGAGCCGTGCGATGCGGTCGGAAACGGCGTCTGTTGCGTAACGCGGATCTAAATTGATGGGCGCGGTAGCGAGCCCAAAGCGGATGCTGTGGCGCGGCTGTGGCGCGCATCCGGGTTGCAGTACGCCGAATACGAGGAGAATGACGACGAGACATACCCTCGACCCCCACCCCTTCCCTCCCCCTGGCAGCCCTGGCAGGGAAAGGGCGACGGAGGGGGTGCTGGGAGGCACTACGATACTAGCGGTGTTCAAACAAGGCCACGGTCTCGACATGACTGGTATGGGGAAACATATCGATCAGACCCAAGCAGGAGAGCTTGAAGCCCTTTTTGTCGTCCAGGATGGCCGCGTCCCTAGCCAGGGTCGCGGGGTTACAGGACACGTATACAAGCCGCTTGACCGTTTCAAGATCCAGCGCCTCGATCGCCTCACTAGCGCCGGTACGCGGCGGATCCAAGAGCAACCGATCATACGACCCCTCAAGGGCGCAGGACTGCGGATCGGCCAGATCGGCCGGGCGGAATTGGATGTTGTCGATCCCGTTTCGCTTTGCGTTGGCTTCGGCGCGGGCAACGAGCGTCGCATCCCCCTCTAGGGCCGTGAGGGTCGCTGCGCGCTTGGCGATGGGCAAGGAAAAATTGCCTATCCCGGAGAATAATTCCAACACCCGATGCGAGGGCTGTACATCGAGCAACTCCAGCACCCGCGCCACCATGAAGCGATTTACCTCTGCATTCACCTGAATAAAATCGGCGGGATGAAAGTACACGCTGAGGCCGTCCTCCAGGGTGTAATACAATGGGGGCGGATCGCGGGGCCAGAGCGGCTGAATAGTCTCCAAGCCTCCCGACTGTAGAAAAATACTGATCCGATGCTGCTCTGAAAATGCCTTTAGTTTTTCGATATCCGCGGGCGATAGCTCCGCCAGATGGCGAAACACCAGCGCCGTGGTTTCATCGCCTACGGCAACTTCGATCTGTGGAATCTTATCGTAGGTGCTGAGCTCGCCGATCAGGGCCCGAAGGTCCTGCAACCGGGTTCCCACGCTGGGGTGCAATACCTCACAACCAGAGAGATCGGCAACAAAAGGGGAATGCTTCTCGCGAAACCCCACCAGCACGGCTTTTTTTTTGGTCACGAACTTTACCGCCAAACGCGCTTTGCGCCGATAGCCCCAACCAGACCCCGCGAGCGGTGGCAGTAAGGCCTCGGGTTGAATGCCGCCGATGCGCTGTAGTTGCTCCAGCACCATGGATTGCTTGTGCTGCAGTTGCTGCTGCGGAGCGAGATGCTGCAAGCTGCAACCGCCGCATGTTCCGAAATGAGGACAAGGAGGTGTGACCCTGGCCGGGGCGGGTTCCAGCACCCGCACCACCCTTCCCTCGTCATACCGTGTGCGCTGCCGAGCATAAAAAAATTGCACCCGTTCTCCTGGCAATGCCCCGTCCAGGAACACGGTCTTTCCATTCACTAGCGCCAGCCCGCGTCCTTCGTGCGACAGCGACTGTACTATGACCTCGGCGAGCGCTTTATCGCTTAGACGGGGAGGTGCAGAGGCCTTGTGAACCGGATAGATCCGTATCAATTCTGGAGTGATGGTTCCGAGGAGCCGCCGCCATGGCGCCAAGCGGATAAAAAACGTGCAAAGTGCGGTTCTGGTTGTTGTTGTAAGAACTCCTCCACTTTCTTTAGCTCCGCTTCATGGGTTTTTTCGGTAAGCGAGCCCCGCATCAACTCATAACGCAAATAGATCAGATAGGTGTTAAGCACATCCGTCTCACAATAGTCGCGTATGGACGGAATATCGCCTGCTCTATAGCGCTCCCACACATCGGCGCCGCTCAGTCCCAACTTGCCGGGCAATCCCAACAGCAGCGCTACCTCGTGCAAGGGCGCGCAGGCGCGCCACTCATAACCGGACAATACATCCATCAAGTCGGTGTGCCTCTCGTGGAAGCGGTTGAGATAATTGTTCCAGCGAAAGCCAGCGTCTCCCTCTCCGCTCTGCCAGTAACACGCCGCAGTAATCCCATGCCGCAGCGCTCGGTAATGCAGCACCGGCAGATCAAATCCGCGCCCGTTCCAGGACACCAAGACCGGCACATAACGCCCAATCCCTTCGAAGAAACGCTGGATCAATTCGCACTCATCCGACTCGGGCCCACCCAGGGACCAGACGCTGAACTTGTCTGCGCTGCGCAACGCCACCGATATGGCTACCACCCGGTGCAGGTGATGGC
>JBOHHR010000193.1:0-3996 GCA_050725475.1 Gammaproteobacteria bacterium
GTTGCTTTGCCTCTGTTCAGCGTAACTTCCGCCCTTATCGCGTTTTGCGTTTGGTTTAAGCCTTCCGATCTTGCGCGGCTTGACGGCCAGCTACCCTTAAGCCTCGGGGCGGCGGCGATGCTCATCGGCGCTGTGGCGCATTTCTTCCCGGTCTTAGAGTATCGCCACAGGCTGGACATTTTTTTAACCGGCACCGTGCTCGTTTGGCTAGAATATTGGCAGAGGGCTTATGCCCTGGACAAACCCGTATACCAATACTACCCGCTGCTGTTCATGCTCGCTTCTCTATGGGTTCCCCGTTTTGCGGCCGATCCCGCCTTGTCCGAATTGCGCTTGGTTTACCGATATACGCAGCGATTTTCTGAGCTGCTGTTGATCGTGACCGCAGTCAGCGTGTTTCTGCCTCAATATTATGTTCTCTACCCGGCTACGGTACTGATGCTCCTAGTCTACGTCGCGATCATCACCCGCTTAAAAACCCAGCCGATTGTGTTGCTGTGCAGCGAAGAAGACCGCTTTCTAAAGGCACTGAGCCGGCATCTCGAACGCAACTACGGACCCACACAAACGCTAGTTCTTTCCGGGAAGCGAGAACAACCGTTTTTCCGTCGCTCTCGGATTGTGCCGATCAGCGATAACAACAGTAGCGAACGCTTGCCATATGTGCTGGAGCATTGCCTAGTCGTGTTGTTTTACCTAAATGACGACAGCGACCCCGTTTACCGTGTGTTGGATCGCGCGCTTTCCGTGCTTAGCCGCCGCCGGATCGCCGTACTTCAGGGCGGCCAGGGTGTGTCCGCACTACCGCCCGACGTAGTGCGCGTTAAAGCAAACGCCGAACAGTTGCTTGGGGTAAGCGCACAGCTAGACGCTTGGCTGCGGCCGCACGTCCGGCTTCTGCCACCAGATGGGGGTTAGTGCTCCTCAATCATGCACGTTGTTTGGTTGGCCGGTTTATCCGAAGCGTGCAGGTCAAAGTGCCCGCCACCGCCTGCGCCTCGGGCCGATGAAGGGCCCGAAAAGTGCCCGATCCTCAGCCGAGCACTCGCATGTTTGACAGCTCACGAGCCCAGCAGTACTGTGTCTCTCGACGAAAAAGGGCGTTTAAAAGGACACGAACCCTTGGTCGAGGTGACGACCGGACAGCCGCAGGCCATGGCCTCGATAAGCGGAATGCCGAAGCCTTCGTAAAAGGAAGGCAAGAGAAACACATCGGCCAGGCTGGACAGAGCGGGAAAATCGGCGCGCTCAATCCAACCAGTTAGGATCGCGTCGCGCTCGAGCGAATAATGGGCAATGAGTTTAAGGCATCAAACCGATGCGCATAGTGCTCTTTCCATCGGTGCCCGCCTACTCGGTTGTGCTGTGATTCGGCAGGGCTTTAAGCCGGGCTGCGCTCAGCGTGGGGCTCTCGAGCGCTCCTTTCCCGTGCTGCTTTGGTCCATGCCTCCAATGATTCAATCGTTTCCCCATCCATGTAATGCCGGTACCAGATCTCAAGGTTGAAAAGCATCCATAATCGCATGTGGTGGTCCATTTCTCTCCCAATATGCTCCTGAGCCAGCCGCAGCATCTCTTCTCTGCGAAAGATGCCTGCTTCTGCAAGACGGCTATTCCGGCACAGGTTCTCGATCAGCATGCGGAGATCACTGCGGAACCACAATCCAAGTGGGAAACCAAAGCCCTGTTTTTGCCGAGAAATCAGCGCGAGCGGCAAATAGCGTTCCCCATGCTTGCGCAGAACATATTTCATACGCCTGTGTTTGAGTTTCCAAGCTGCTGGAATGCGCATGACAAACTCGGCAACCCGGCGGTCGAGGAACGGACTGCGCGTCTCGAGCGAATGCGCCATCGACATGCGATCGACGCTCGGAAGCAGGTGCTCAGCCAGGCGGGTTTGACAATCGTTATGCAGCATCTTGTCGACAAAAGCCTCAGCCGATCCGTCGTTGAAAATTTCCCCTAGTAAGCCCTCGCTCTCATGGTTTTGCACCTGTCGCCAGCTGCGCTCACTGAACAGCCGCGATTTCATCTCATGGGTAAAGCGCAAAAACGCTGCGCTCTCTGCGTATCGCTCAACACCCTGCTTGTCGGCCATGTGGCCTAACCACCTGAGCTTAGTCGCCAGACTTTATACCCATAACCTTCCGGCACAAGCTTCAGCAGAGGCCGCAATACCTGCCGTCTCAAACGGGCGGAGAGGCGCGCGTAAGTCTCCGCCAGTTGCTGGCCGAGATAGCGATCATAGCCGGCGAATAATTCATCACCTCCGTCACCTCCCAAGGCAACGGTGACATGCTGGGCCGTGATCTCGGAAACAACGTAAACACCTGCCGCGAACGGATCCACCGGTTCGTCGAGCGCAGCCACCATTTTGGGCACTAAGGAAGCAAGGTCAGGGGTTATTACCCGCTCGACGTGGTGGGTGTGGTAGCGCATCGCTACCTCTCGAGCCCAATGCAGCTCTGATTGCGACTCGACGTTTACACCCATGCTAAATGTATTAAGCGGTGTCTCAAGCGCAAGCGCCGCATACGCCACCACAGTGCTGCTATCCATACCGCCGCTCAGGAACGCACCCAGCGGGACCTCGCTCATCAGATGCGAAGCGACGACGTCTTTCAGGATGGAATCGAGCGAGTCCAGAACCTCTGCTTCACCGTCCTCGTGTTTGGGACCATAACGCGGCGTCCAAAGCTTTTGGAAATGCCTATCAATTGCCGTCACTTTCACCATGTGGGCAGGCAGCACTTTTTTCACACCCGCAAACAGGGTTCCGTCGCCGGGCAAGTAACGCAGGGTCATGTAGTGCGACAGCGTCTGTAGATCGATCCCCCGTTCGATCTGCGCGGAAGCTAGGATCGCTTTCGGTTCCGAGGCGAAGAGCCAGCCAAGCTGCGACTCGGCGAAGTAGATGGACTTCTGGCCGAACCAATCCCGAGCTAGGGTGAGCGTTTGAGCTTTCTTATCCCAGATGGCCAAGGCAAACATCCCCTCCAGCTTCCTAATGCCATCCTCTCCCCAAACGCTGTAAGCTTGCAGCACCACTTCCGTGTCACCAGACGTTTGGAACGAACGCCCCGCCTTCGTTAGCTCATCTCGAAGCCCACGATAGTTATAGATCTCGCCGTTGAACACGATGGCCAGATTGCCATCCGCTGAGTTGATCGGCTGCCGGCTGCCCGCGATATCGATAATTGATAAGCGCCGCATACCCAAGGCGATAGAGGGCTCGATAAAAAATCCTTCATCGTCTGGCCCCCGATGGACCAGGGAGGCTGTCATGCGCCGCACTATTTTATTTAGCGATTCAGGGTCGGTCGCTAGCCGAGGAACTATACCCGCAATGCCACACATGTTGAGATCCCAGCAATCGAATTTCGCGAATCGGCGAGGAGGCAAGCTGGCGGCGCAAAAAACCGAACGGCCGGAAAATCACGAAAAACATTGTGTACCGCTGCTGGCGCGCAGGCAATGGTCTCAACTCCGCTTAAAAGCGAAGAATCGTTTACAGCAAGACGTGCATCGCCACGGAACGATGAAGAGACCTTTCAGTATCCACTCCAGGATCCCGTGCCTTCTTGAGCGCCGGATGTCGGGGGACCCGCATGCCGAGCATACCAAAGTATCCGTACGAACTTTCATGTCTCGATCCCCTCTTCACTCTCAGCTATCGCCGTTGTAGGCTTAGCCTCCTTGCAGGTGACTATTTTAGCGTTAGAATTAAAGTACTCCACATATTATAACGCCAAAAGTGGCAGAAACCACGATTAAAGGCAAGAGCGGACGCCCCCCAAAATTTCGCGGGCCGCGCCGTCCCATCACGGTGACACTACCCGAAAACACGCTCGCTCGGCTTGCTTCCATCGACCCGGATCGCGCCCGCGCGATCGTAAAGGCGACGGACACGATAATGCCGTTTGACGCGGAATCGCACAAGCAGGTTGAACTGGTGGAGGTCGCTCCCGGACTGGGCATTATCATCGTTGGCCCTAG
>JBOHHR010000194.1:0-2309 GCA_050725475.1 Gammaproteobacteria bacterium
CGACAACAAGGTGTTGAGCTGCGGCAATGGCGGATCGGCGGCGGATGCCCAGCATTTTTCATCCGAGATGCTCAACCGGTTTGAACAGGAACGCCCCGGGCTGCCGGCCCTGGCGTTGACCACGGACAGCTCTACGGTGACCTCGATCGCGAACGATCGTGCCTATGCGGCGGTTTTCGCGCGCCAGATCCTAGCCTTGGGTAGAAAGGGGGACTGCCTGCTGGCGATTTCCACCAGTGGCGATTCTGCAAACATCGTTCAAGCGATTGAAGCGGCACATGAACGGGGGATGCGGGTAGTGTTGTTGAGCGGGAAGAGCGGCGGGATGGCGGCCGAGGTTCTGGCTGAACACGATGTGGAAATCCGCGTGCCGCACGACTCGACAGCCCGCATTCAGGAAGTGCATCTTACAGTCATCCATTGTTTGTGCGATCTCATCGACTATCGGTTATTGGGAGGGGTTCATGGGGAGTAGAAGTTATGCAGCCCTGTTATTGTTTTGTAACTGTATATTACTCCAGGGCTGTGTTCCTGTGATCATAGGGGGGGCCGCAACTGGGGCTGTGGTTGCGCAAGACAGCCGGACAACCGGGACGGTGGTGGACGATGAAGCGATCGAGCTCAAGGCCGGGCACGCAATACGGCGCGATGAGGAACTGCGGCGCCGGACGCATATTAATTTCACCAGCTATAACAACATAGTGTTGGTCAGCGGCGAAGCGCCGACCGAAGAACTGAAAAAGCGCGTGATTGAGTTGACGCGCAAGATCCCCAAGGTGCGCCAGGTTGAGGATTGGATAGTGATCGCGGCGCCTAGCTCGCTGAGCTCACGCAGCACCGACATGCTGCTTACCGCGAGCGTCAAGAGCAAACTTCTTACCATCAGTGATTTCGCTAGCACCAAGATCAAGGTGGTGACCGAGAAGGGCGTGGTGTTTTTAATGGGTTTAGTTACGCGGCGCGAGGGTGGGATAGCGACGGAAGCATCCAGACGGGTGAGCGGCGTGCAAAAAGTGGTTAAGCTGTTCGAATATACGGACCCCGCCGGTTAAGCTCGCGGAGCATATTATTCGGGATCGTGTATGGAGCGTTGTTATTCGGGAAAAGACAGCTCCCGCAACGCTTGGCCGCGGGAGCATTTATGGGGTGTCTTTGATCGCCGCCTGACGAAACTCGCGAGGCCATTCCTCAGGAATTGATTTTAGACAAAAATACCCACAAGGTAATAGCCGAGCTGAAACAACCAATACCAGAGAAAAAGGGATATACTGAGAATGACGGCGATACTGGTCCGTAGGCTAAAGCGCGTCTCCGATGCTGAACAAGGGTCGACGTCGCTTGAAGCTTGAATGCTGAGCACTTCCACCCGAGATGCACGGTCTTTGCTCTGCGACGACACTTCCTCCCACACGGAATCGTGGGATTTTTCAAGCGGCTTTATTGCGCCTACGCTATACATGGCCCTCTCCCAAGAATAGCTGATCGATTCAACGCTAGGTACAGCGATTAAGCTATTGGAATTCCGAGCGTTTCCCTTCAATGACCGCAACATTGGTGCCATGCAAGCCGCGCAGGTATTTTCTGTTGTCGATCCTCGGCTTGCGCCACAGAGACACTTTTTTCTAGGTTCCAAATGCTGCGACGGATGTTTACCGATTTATACAAGAAAACGTGCATAAGTGAATGTTTTTATAGGGGCTGTGATTCTGGGACGCTTCTTTCGTTAAAGCGACCTTAGGCGCATCGTTGTTCCTGCTCAGGCCGCGCGCAACGCCTGGGTAATGCCCATACGGGCGGCCTTTACCGCGGGCAGAAAACCACCGAGGATCCCCATGCAAAGGGCGAAGAACAAGGACTGCAACACGATGGCGGGCGTGAGCGAAAAGCTAAAGGCAAGCTCCGAGAAACTTTGCCAGTTCATGGTGGAGATACTGATGAATTGCATACTGGAGGCGAGGCTTAAACCCACACCGCCCCCTATCAACGCTAAGACCAGCGATTCCACCAGGAACGCGATCAGGATGCTATGGCGCCGAAACCCCAGCGCGCGCAGGGTGCCGATCTCCGAGGTGCGGCTCGCGACTGCTGCATACATCGTGATCATGGCGCCGATGACAGCACCAATCGAGAAGATCACGCTCAGGGTGAGCCCCAGAATATTGAGAAAGGTCGCCATCACCTCGGACTGTTCCAGATAAAATTGGGTTTCCGGCGATGAACTTGCGCAGGTCACCCGAGCGCTCGGCGTGCCCCACGGTCGCGCCCACCTGCGCGAACTGCTTAATGGTGCTCTGGATCTGCTGGTCGAG
>JBOHHR010000195.1:0-17163 GCA_050725475.1 Gammaproteobacteria bacterium
CGCTACGGCTTATCGTGTAGTGGCATTTGATTTCGGCATCAAGCGCACTATTCTGCGCCTGTTGGTGGATCGGGGGTGTCAGGTGACCGTGGTCCCCGCTCAAACCACCGCAGCCGAAGCCTTGAGCAGTAAACCAGAAGGTGTTTTCTTGTCCAACGGTCCTGGCGATCCAGAACCCTGTGATTACGCGATCACAGCCATCCGAGAAATCGTAGAACAGGGCGTCCCCGTATTCGGGATCTGCTTGGGCCATCAACTGCTCGGATTGGCCTGCGGCGCGAAGACGGTGAAGATGAAATTCGGCCACCACGGCGCCAACCACCCGGTGCTCGATCTGGACACCGGGCGGGTGCTGATCACGAGCCAGAATCATGGCTTTGCGGTGGATCCCGCAAGCCTGCCGGACTCCCTGCGGGTAACCCATCGTTCGCTTTTTGACGGCAGCTTACAGGGGATCCACCATAGGGAACAGCCCGCTTTCGGGTTTCAGGGGCATCCTGAAGCAAGTCCGGGCCCTCAGGACATACAAGGTTTGTTCGACCATTTTGTCGCCCTGATGGCCAAACACAAGTCCCCCGCATGCCGAAGCGAATCGATTTAGAAAGCATATTGATCATCGGCGCGGGCCCGATCATCATCGGCCAGGCCTGTGAGTTCGATTATGCCGGCACCCAGGCGTGCAAGGCGCTGCGCGAAGAAGGCTACCGGGTGATCCTGGTCAATTCCAATCCGGCCACCATCATGACCGATCCGGAGATCGCCGACGCGACGTACATCGAGCCCGTCCGCTGGCAGGTGGTCGCGGATATTATCGCCAAGGAAAAGCCGCAAGCACTGTTGCCCACCATGGGGGGGCAGACCGCATTGAACTGCTCTTTGGATCTCGCTCGGGAAGGGGTCCTCGAAGCGCTGGGCGTTGAGCTCATCGGCGCTTCCCGGCAAGCCATAGACACGGCCGAAGATAGAGAACGATTCCGCAAGGCGATGCAGCGGATCGGGTTGCAGACGCCGCGCTCGGCAATCGCCCATAGCCTGGAAGAAGCTTTTCAGGTGCAGGCCCAGATCGGTTACCCCGTCATCGTGCGCCCTTCTTTTACCTTGGGGGGTACCGGCGGTGGGGTGGCCTATAACCGAGAAGAATTCGAGCTGATCTGCCGCCGCGGGTTAGAAGCCTCCCCTACGCACGAGGCTTTGCTTGAAGAATCGGTGTTGGGCTGGAAAGAGTATGAGATGGAGGTTGTGCGGGACCGTAAGGATAACTGCATCATCGTCTGCTCCATCGAAAACCTGGACCCTATGGGGATCCACACCGGCGACTCGATCACCGTAGCCCCGGCCCAGACCCTCACGGATAAGGAATACCAGCGCATGCGCAATGCCGCCATCGCCGTGCTGCGCGAGATCGGCGTGGATACCGGGGGATCGAACGTGCAGTTTGCCGTAAACCCAGTCAACGGCGACCTGGTCGTCATCGAGATGAATCCCCGCGTGTCGCGCTCTTCTGCCTTAGCCTCTAAGGCCACCGGTTTCCCCATTGCAAAAGTCGCGGCCAAGTTGGCAGTGGGCTACACCCTGGATGAGCTCGCTAACGATATAACGGGGGGGGTCACGCCCGCCTCTTTCGAGCCCACCATCGACTATGTGGTGACCAAGATCCCGAGATTTACCTTTGAAAAATTTCCTCAGGCCGATGATCGTCTTACCATCCAGATGAAATCTGTCGGTGAAGTGATGGCGATCGGGCGAACGTTTCAGGAGTCGCTGCAAAAAGCATTACGCGGGCTGGAAACCGGTGTCGTGGGGCTTGATGAACGCCTCAACCCGATGGCCGCTGATCGGGCCATGGTCCTCAAACGTGAATTGCGCGTACCCGGGCCGGAACGGATCCACTATGTCGCCGATGCATTTCGACAGGGGATGTCCGTTGATCAAGTTTACGAACATTCCCGAATCGACCCTTGGTTCCTCTGCCAAATCGCGGATCTGGTCGACGCCGAAGTGCGCATTCAAGGGGCTGGTTACGCAGGGTTAACGAACGAGGCTCTACGCAGCCTGAAACGCCAAGGTTTCTCTGACGCTCGCATCGCGCATCTGGTGGGTAGTGACGAAAAAGCCGTGCGCGACTTGCGCTATCGCGCTGCCATCCACCCCGTGTACAAGCGCGTGGATTCCTGCGCCGCCGAGTTCGCGGCCAGTACAGCTTACATGTACGCCACCTACGAGAGCGAGTGCGAAGCAGCCCCGGTGAACCGGGAAAAAATCATCGTCTTGGGCGGGGGGCCCAATCGCATAGGGCAAGGGATAGAATTCGACTACTGCTGTGTTCAGGCCGTTCTGGCGCTGCGGGATCTGGGGTATCAGACCATTATGGTCAATTGTAACCCTGAGACCGTATCGACGGACTACGATACCGCGGATCGCCTATATTTCGAGCCGATTACGCTCGAGGATGTCCTCGAGATCGTTCGCTTGGAGCAGCCGCTTGGCGTCATCGTTCAGTACGGGGGCCAGACTCCTTTAAAACTTGCGCGAGCGTTGCAAGCAGCCGGTACCCCGATCATCGGTACTTCCCCCGACTCCATAGACCTAGCCGAAGACCGCGAGCGGTTTCAGGTCATGCTAAACCACCTCGGGCTGGTGCAGCCACCGAACTGCACGGCGCGCACCATTGAACAAGCACAGAGATCGGCGCAAGCCATTGGCTACCCTCTGGTGGTGCGCCCATCCTACGTTTTGGGCGGTCGGGCTATGGAGATCGTTTATGACGCAGAGGATTTAGCAACGTACATGGAGCGGGCGGTTGCGGCATCCCCGGACTCCCCGGTGCTGCTGGATAAATTTTTGGAAGCGGCTGTTGAGGTGGATGTCGATGCCGTGTGCGATGGAGAATCGGTGTTTATCGGCGGCATTATGGAGCACATTGAGCAGGCGGGCGTGCACTCGGGTGATTCGGCCTGCTCACTGCCACCGCATAGCCTTGCTAGCGAAACGCAGCAACGGCTTAAAGAACAGACGGCCGTGCTCGCGAAAGCGCTTAACGTAGTGGGTTTGATGAATGTCCAGTTTGCTATTCAAGGAGAGAAAATATACGTATTGGAAGTGAATCCGCGTGCCTCGCGAACGGTGCCTTTCGTTTCCAAAGCGACGGGGGTCCCCCTAGCGCGGATCGCGGCTGCGTGCATGGTGGGTCGCAAGCTCCTCGCTCAAAGGGCGGTGAACGAAGCGAAACCGCAGCTTTATTCGGTAAAGGAAGCGGTATTCCCTTTTGTAAAGTTTCCGGGCGTAGATCCGCTGTTAGGGCCGGAGATGAAATCTACCGGTGAAGTCATGGGGGTTGGAACGACGTTCGGCGAGGCTTTTCTCAAGGCACAGCAGGCCGCCGGGGTTGATTTACCGCGCTCAGGCAAGGCATTCGTCAGCGTGCGTGATGAGGACAAGCCATCGGCAGTGGATGTGGCGCGGGCCCTGTGGCTGCTGGGTTTTCAGATTGTGGCCACTCAAGGCACCCAAAAGGTCCTAAGCGAAGCGGGTATCCCCTGTGTTCGCGTGAACAAAGTCATTGAAGGACAGCCCCACGTCGTGGACATGATCAAAAACGATGAAATAGACTTGATCATAAACACCACTCAAGGTAGACAGGCGATCGCGGACTCTTATACCATCCGTGCCACGGCCTTGGAACACAAAGTTGCCTACACCACGACCCTGGCAGGAGCGGAAGCCATCGTTTTGGCAATCGAGCAGGGAGATAGGCGAGGGGTGATTTGTCTACAACATATGGTTTGACGGAGAGAAAATGGATGACTAAGTCACCGATGACGGTAACCGGTGCGGAAAAGCTGCGCGAGGAACTGCATCGGCTCAAGACACGGGAACGGCCGCGCGTCATCGAAGCGATCGCCCACGCGCGCAGTTTGGGCGATTTGCGGGAGAACGCCGAATATTCCGCAGCTCGCGAACAACAGAGCTTTATCGAGGGGCGGATAGCCGAGATCGAAGGTAAGCTCGCGCACGCTGCGATCATCGACATCACTCTGGTGAAGGCGATCGGCAAAGTAGTCTTTGGAACCACCGTGGAGATTTACAAACTGGATGACGATCAGGAAATTACCTATCGCATCGTGGGGGAAGACGAAGCCGATGCGCGGGCCGGGCTCATATCGATCAAATCTCCAGTGGCGCGCGCCTTAATCGGTAAAACCGCAGGGGAAGTGATCTGTGTCAAGGCCCCGAGCGGTGAGATAGAATACGAAATTCTATCGGTGCGCTATGAATAGGGTACAAAAGGGGGAGCAAAGATTTGCGACGCGAAAAATTCCAAGCATGAAATTTTCGAAGGGTTTTCAGGAAGCAAGGCGCCCGTTCCGATCCCTTATCGCGACTGCATAGTGCTTGTTATAACCGGTGCCACAGGGTTTAGTCCATCCTGAGCAGCTCAAGAACTTCTCGCCGGCAAGGTTGGATAACCCGCCATACGTCCGATCCCTACGTTCGAGCAGCACGTGCCACCGGGTATCGGTCACGCGCCGCTTACAAGCTTCTAGAGTTAAATCGACGAATTCGATTGATTCGCCCGGGAATGACCGTGGTCGACCTGGGTGCGGCACCAGGAGGTTGGTCCCAGGTGGTGGCGCAGTTGGTGGGGTTACAGGGGCGGGTTATGGCCGTGGATCGCCAATTGGTGGAGCCTCTATCAAACGTGCAGGTGGTTCAGGGCAATTTGAGCGAGGCGGATTTTCGCAAACACCTACTGGCGATGCTGGGCCGGGGTAACGTGGACCTTGTAATTTCCGACATGGCACCCAATATAAGCGGTATTGCCGCGGTCGATCAGGCGGCCTCCTTAGATTTAGTGGAGGATGCTTGCGAGCTCGCGCGGGACGTTCTGAAACCAGGGGGGGATCTTCTGGTCAAAGTTTTTATGGGGGAGAGCCTTGCCCCCTTCACTAAATCGCTAACTCCTTCTTATAGATGCGTTTTAGTGAGAAAACCAAAGGCCTCGCGAGATGCCTCTCGGGAAGTATATGTGCTTGCGCGTGGTTTTCAACAACAGGGTGAAGATTGTCTCGCCTAATGGAAGCATACTATGTTCTTGTTTCGCCCAACACACCGAGCCCGAGTCGGATATTGCGTGCTGAGAATGGCGGATAAGTTGGTTATAATCGCAACACAACTATTCCGTATCCCAAGACCGAGTGCGATTAACCGTAAGGCACCGATTCTTTACACGGCCATGAGGTATCAATCGTGAATGAGATGGCGAAAAACATATTGTTGTGGGTCATTATCGCGCTTGTGTTGATGTTAGTGTTCAATAATTTTGGGCCACGTCAAAGCGCCGGGCCACAGATCGAGTACTCGCAGTTCATCGACGATGTGAAGCGCGGACGCGTCAAGCTGGTCAACTTTGATGAGCGAACGATACACGGCGAAATGGTGGATGGCACGAAGTTTACCGTGTTCAGTCCGGAAACCAGTAACAGCGCCCTGATTGGCGAGCTCTTAAACAATAGTGTTGCGATCGAAGCCGAGCCGCCGGAGCAGCAGAGCATGCTGATGCAGATCTTCATTTCGTGGTTCCCGATGCTGTTGCTGATCGCGGTATGGATATTTTTCATGCGCCAGATGCAGGGGGGTGGAGCCGGACGTGGAGCTCTCTCCTTCGGAAAAAGTCGTGCCCGGCTGTTAAGTGAAGACCAGGTTAAGGTGACGTTTAACGACGTTGCCGGCGCTGAAGAAGCAAAGGAAGAAGTGGTGGAGTTGGTGGAATTCCTCCGTGACCCGGCGAAATTCCAGAAGCTCGGAGGCAAAATACCCAGGGGCGTGTTGATGGTGGGATCTCCGGGTACCGGCAAAACCCTGATAGCCCGTGCTATCGCAGGGGAAGCCAAGGTTCCGTTTTTTACCATCTCCGGCTCTGATTTCGTTGAAATGTTCGTGGGCGTGGGTGCGTCGCGCGTGCGCGATATGTTCGAGCAAGCGAAAAAACATGCTCCCTGCATCATCTTCATCGATGAGATCGATGCCGTCGGCCGCCATCGGGGTGCGGGGCTCGGTGGAGGTCACGATGAGCGCGAGCAGACCCTGAATCAACTGCTGGTGGAAATGGATGGGTTCGACGGCAATGAAGGTGTCATCATCATTGCCGCGACCAACCGCCCCGACGTGCTGGATCCTGCCCTACTGCGCCCTGGCCGCTTCGATCGGCAGGTCGTAGTGCCGCTGCCGGATATCAGAGGCCGGGAACAGATCTTGAAAGTGCATATGCGTAAAGTTCCCTTGTCCGAGGATGTAAAGCCAGGGATCATCGCAAGAGGAACACCGGGTTTCTCGGGTGCCGATCTGGCGAATCTCATCAATGAAGCTGCGCTGTTCGCCGCCCGTGCAAGTAAACGCGTGGTGGAAATGGCTGATTTTGAGAAAGCAAAAGACAAGATATTAATGGGTGCGGAGCGGCGCTCCATGGTGATGAGCGATGAGGAAAAAAAGCTGACCGCCTATCACGAGGCTGGGCATGCGATCGTCGGCCGCTTGGTACCAGAGCACGATCCCGTATACAAAGTAACCATTATCCCCCGTGGACGGGCTTTAGGGGTGACTATGTTTCTGCCGGAGCAGGACCGACTCAGCATGAGCAAACGCCAGCTGGAGAGCCAGCTTTGCAGCCTGTTTGGCGGGCGTATTGCCGAAGAGCTGATCTTTGGGACTGAGCGCGTAACCACTGGGGCGTCGAACGATATTGAAAGAGCGACTACCCTAGCCCGAAACATGGCGACGCGTTGGGGACTCTCGGAACGCTTGGGTCCATTGGCCTACAGCGAAGACGAAGGGGAGGTTTTCCTAGGACATTCGGTGACCAAACACAAGAATATGTCGGATGAAACCGCCCATTCGATCGATCAAGAGATACGGCGCATCATCGAGGAAAGCTACCAGCGCTCTGAGCAGCTTTTAAAGGACAATATACACAGTTTGCATACGATGGCCGAGGCGCTATTAAAGTATGAAACGATCGAAAGCGAGCAGATCGACGATATCATGGCGGGCAAGGAGCCCCGTCCGCCAAAGGGATGGAACGAGGAGAGCAGGGATAAGTCCTCGGGAGCGAAGCCGAGCGTGAAAAAAGCAGACCCAAAAGGGCCAATTGGAGGCATCGTGGAGGACCAAGCTTAGAGTATAAAGGTCCACTTCGAAAAATATCTGCGTTGGTGTTCCTTATAAACCCCCCAAGCACATGCGTGATTGGGGGGTTTAGTTTTTTTACTAGCGGTCGATAGACATAATGTAAGAGCGCCAGAGCACTGCGAAACAATCCAAGTGCTTATAGCGAACGCGGCCAACGATTGCTCGAGCTATTAACGCGTAAGAGGAAACCGTTCGATGAGTGTAGATCGCAAGTTTTTTGGCACCGACGGGGTGCGTGGGGAAGTTGGCTCGTTTCCGGTAACCCCGGATTTTGTGATGAAATTGGGGTGGGCCGCTGGTTGCGTGCTCACCAAAGGCCAGGGAGGACGGGTTCTCATTGGGAAAGACACTCGGATCTCTGGCTATATGTTGGAGTCCGCGCTGGAAGCAGGGCTTTCGGCGGCGGGAGTGGATATTTTGCTGCTGGGACCAATGCCAACGCCGGCGATTGCGTATCTTACCCGAACGTTCCGTGCTGATGCAGGGATCATGATCAGTGCCTCTCACAATCCGTACCAAGACAATGGGATAAAGTTTTTTGCCGGGGATGGCACCAAATTACCCGATGCCGTGGAAGCGGAAATCGAAGAGGCCCTCGCACAACCCCTAAAGGCCGTTCAATCCGACCGCTTGGGTAAGGCGCACCGAGTCAGTGATGCCGATGGCCGTTACATCGAATTCTGTAAGAGCACCTTTGGGCAACGCATGCACTTGGATAAGGTCCGCATCGTAGTCGATTGCGCCCACGGGGCGACTTACCATATCGCGCCCAAGGTCTTTGCGGAGCTCGGTGCGGAAGTCGTAACGCTCGGAACCAGCCCAGACGGGCTCAATATCAACAAAGATGTCGGTGCGACCAACCCGGAAACTCTGCGTGGCGAGGTGCTGCAGCGGGGGGCGGATCTCGGCGTCGCCCTGGATGGTGATGGCGATCGGGTAATTATGGTGGATCACAAGGGCGAGATCGTCGATGGTGACCAGATTCTTTTTATCATTGCGAGGCAACGGCAAAGGTCGGCCAATCTGAATGGCGCCGTTGTGGGGACGCAGATGAGCAATTTGGGACTGGAGCAGGCTATCCGTACGCTCGGGCTTGATTTCCGCCGCGCTAAGGTCGGAGACCGCTATATTATGGAAATGCTACAGGAAGGAGGCTGGACTTTGGGCGGCGAATCCTCCGGCCATATCATCTGTCTTGACCTCACCACCACGGGTGACGGCATCGTTTCGGCATTGCAGGTTTTGGAAGCCATGGTGCGAACAGATCATAGCTTACACGAGCTAAAAGCAGGGGTGACTAAGTTTCCGCAGGAGTTGGTTAACGTTCGCATGTCGCGTACCGTCGACGTGGTAGGCCTAAAATCGGTGCAAGACGCCGTGCGCCAAGCGGAGGCTGAACTGGGCGTCTCAGGACGAGTGCTGTTAAGGCCCTCCGGTACCGAGCCTTTGGTCAGGATCATGGTGGAAGGAAGGGATGGGAAGCAGGTAAGTCGGTTGGCAACCGACATTGCCAATACGGTTCAGGAGGCCTTGTCAAGCGCTGCGTAATCGCTGCTGAGCAGTTTCCCCTGCAGTTAAAGAAGGGGCGGCGAAACCGTCGTCCCGGGATCCTAAAGCCACGGAGCTCAGTAGCCGCGACTGACCCCTAGCTTTTTCATCCGGTATCGGAGCGCGCCGGGCTTAACGCCTAAGATGGCCGCGGCACCCTGAAGGCCTTCGTCCAACACCCGCCGGATGTTCGCTCTCCACCGCTGTCGTCTGCACCGTGGGCGGGGCATAATGAGCCGGCATGGCGATGGTCAAAAAAGGAATGCACCCGAGGAAAAGTCCTGGCGCAGCGTCTGTCGCGACAACCGGGCCACCTTTGTTTCTCTTGGACGAAATTCGGCTCATCGGGGCCGCGTCGGCGATCGGCGCGGTCGATAAGGGTTGCGCTACCGCACCGTATGTGCTCAAGAGGCTGCGCCTAGAGCGTATTTTGGCCGAACATGGACTTAACGTGAAATGGGAAGCCATACTGAGGCCCGAGAAAAACGCGCAGCGAGAGCGGCAACTTTCGGTAGCGAAGGCATTTTTAACTGAGGTCGCCGATAGAGTTGCTGATGTCCTGGTGCGGGACCTTCGTTTTGCCGTGGTGGGTGGTGACCATTCCTGTGCTATTGGAACCTGGAGTGGAGCGGTCGCCGCGTTGCGGCAGCGCGGCCCCTTAGGCTTGTTGTGGGTAGACGCCCACATGGATAGCCACACACCCGACACCAGTCCAAGCGGAGCACTGCACGGCATGCCGTTGGCCTGCCTGCTGGGTCATGGGGAGCGGGAGTTAACGGAAATCGCCTGTCCTGGACCGAAGCTTCAGCCGCAACATGTGTGTATCGTTGGTGTGCGTAGCTTTGAAGAAGGGGAGGCCCGTTTGCTGCAACTGTTAGGCGTCCGAATCTTCCTCATGCAAGAAGTGCAGCGCATAGGCCTTGAAGCGGTTATGCAACAGGCAATCGAAATCGTAAGTCAGGAAACGGCTGCTTTTGGGATCAGCATTGACGTTGACGCGATTGACCCCCAGGATGCCCCGGGGGTCGGCACTCCGGCCCCGCTGGGGGTAGCCGGCCGGGATCTAGCTGAGTGCATGGGCATGGTCGCGCGCCAGCCTAAGCTCGTTGGGCTAGAAGTTACTGAATTCAACCCCCTACGTGACGTCAACGAGAGAACAGCGAAACTCGTCTGCGATTTGTTAGCCGCCGGTTTTCGCGTGCCGCGCAGAGGGCCGCCGCTTTCTGACATCTCGCTAGGCCAGTAGCGCAGAAAACCGGAACACTCAAAAAAATAACTCTATATTTCATAGAGTTATCTGGAGCGGGTGAAGGGGATCGAACCCTCGTTCTCAGCTTGGGAAGCTGATGTTCTGCCATTGAACTACACCCGCATCAAGGCACCATTGGGGACCAATCGACATTCGTGGCTAGCGCGTGTCAGCAAGTTTATCATCCGTTGCAGAGGCCGAACGATTATCTTTCGAGTCATTAAGGACCATACCATCGGCGCTCCACGGCAACTGACGATAAATGGCCAGGCTCTCCGCGCCCATAAACGGATATTTAATGATGTCGAAGTAGGGCGAATAGTCGAAATCCTTCGGGCTATGCAAGCGCGGGTTTCGTTTGTAGAGCTTGGTGTCTCCGCTCTTTGCCTGGCGTACCACCGGCAATACCGGGTAATGCACCGATTGAAAAGCCTCGACCATCATCGTGGAGCAAATACAGCGCGTAGGATCGCCCGCATTGTGCGCAAATAGGCTGGATCGCCAGCGGCGAGGAAGCAAGCCGTAAGGAAACATAAATCTCGCCAGATCCAGTAACTGTCGCACGTCATAACCGGTGCCCAATCGTTGCACGGCGACACTAATGACTTGCTGGGCGTCTTGGCGCGATATGTGTGTCGGGCGGCATATGCGCAGATGGAAATCTTTATAAAAAGTCAGAGGCGTCACCACCGTCCCCCGCCCCAGAAGTGCCTCAATGACCAACTGGGCACTCGCATCTCCCTTATAGAATCTAGAAATGCGTTCCCGAAGTGCAGGGCTATCAATATCGTGAAGACGCCCGATATACAGCGCGGTATGAGTCCATGAGCTTTGGGTGACAATCTTGATGATTTCGCTCACACGAGAGCGGCCTTCCACAAGCAGCACATCGCAAGGTCGAACCTCATAACTTAACCGTTCGAAATCACAAAACGGTGTTTCGCCCGACTGTTTGTCCTTTGTGAGCCACTCTGTGGTAATTTCCCACAACCACGTTCTAAGCGAAGCAAATATCATTTTGTCCCTTTGACCGTGTCCGCGTTGGTGATGAACCACCCGTGCGCTGCGGGGAGACGCAAGCCTGATTCCTAGATGGGCCACTCGTACAGGGTTCGTTTTCCCTCACATGAAGCTAACCGGCGAAACCAAACTACCGCGGACCGGGCACTAAGTCGCCTGTGGGGAAAAGCCAGGATTCTATTCAAGCGCGATCTCGTCGCTCATGGTCTTCGCAACGCCAAGCTGCGGGATCTCCATCGTCATCTTGACAGTAAGCTTTTGTCCGCCACCGAGCTTGCCTTGGGCTACAGCATCTCGGACGGCGTTTTCCATCTCGCGCTGCGAATTCACACCGACCTTTTTTAGGAATTTCCGAATCTCGATATTCAGCGTTTCTTCGTCCATCGTCTTCGCTCCCGATTATGCCGCTACGCGCGGGTTGTCATTCCAGCACCGGCCTCTGATAATACAACCGCAACGTCATTCCGTCACCGGTTGTGACGCAGCCGATTTATCATAAAGTGGTGCTTAATTCTAGGGTCGAGATCCCCGCTCTCCATGGTGAACCATCCCGCCACTCCCAGCACTATCAGCGCCGTCGTCCTGGCAGGCGGCCGCGCGACCCGTATGGAGGGGGAGGACAAGGGTTTGATCCAGCTAGCCGGAAGACCCTTGGTGGCTTATGTCATCGACGCCTTGTACCCGCAGGTCGGCGCTATTTTCATCAATGCCAACCGCAATCAAGACCGATACGCGCAGTTCGGGTACCCCGTTATCGCCGATGAAATCCCAGGCTATTGCGGGCCGCTGGCCGGCATAGCGAGCGGGATGCAGGCGGCCGAAACGGAATACATCATCACTTCCCCCTGCGACTCGCCCTTCCTGCCGTCTGATCTGGTCCAACGCTTGGCGAACAAAATGCCCCAGACCGGCGCCGAGATCTGCGTGGCCCACGACGGGAGCCGGATCCAGCCCGTATTCTCACTTATAAGCTGCGCGCTTCTGCCGGCGCTGAGAACATACCTGAATACCGGAGGGCGTAAGGTCGATACTTGGTATGCCACGCGCTCCATGGTGGAAGTCGACTTTTCCGATGCGCCGGACACCTTCTTAAATCTCAATACGATGCACGAGCTGGCGCTGGTAGAAGCACGGCTTGGCGGCAAGGAACGGCCATCGCCCCGAGACCACACCGAAAAGGGGCTATGACCACGAGCGCCAAAAACCCCATAGCGCAAGCGCCGAGCTGTAAGGATGACTTCGACCACCGGGCGCTGAGTTGCGAGGAAGCGCTGAAACGCATTCTGAACGACGTTGCGTCGGTGGATGGGTTCGAACGCGTGCATATCAAATCGGCTTTGGGACGGATTATGGGCGAAGACGTGCAAGCGCGGACCAACGTGCCCCCGCACACCAACTCCGCCATGGATGGGTACGCCTTGCGCGCGCAAGATCTCCCTGCCGAAGGCGAAACCAGCTTACAGGTTGTGGGGACCGCCTGGGCCGGGCGCCCGTTTTGCGGGAACCTCAATCTCGGGGAATGCTTGCGTATATTCACCGGCGCCGCGATGCCCAAAGGTACAGACACCGTGATTATTCAGGAGCACGTTCAGCGCGACGGAGACACCATCCGGTTAGCGGGAGCTTTCCCTGCGGGGCAAAACGTGCGTGCGGCAGGCGAAGACATCGCAAGTGGGCAGACCGTTCTGTCAGCCGGCCGCCGGCTCACCCCCGCAGATCTCGGGTTGTTGGCCTCTGTGGGTGTGGGCGAAGTCAGTGTGCGACGGCGCCCGCGGGTAGCGTATTTTTCCACCGGCGATGAGCTGCGATCCGTGGGCGAAACCTTGAGCGAAGGAGCGATCTACGACAGCAACCGTTATACCTTGCGCGGTGTGTTGAGCCGTCTGGGGGTGGAAATCCTAGATCTGGGCGTAGTCCGGGACACCCCCGAGGCGATCCGCGCGGCCTTGGGGCAAGCGGCCCGGATCGCGGATGCCGTCATCAGCTCCGGGGGCGTGTCGGTGGGTGAGGCAGACCACGTGACCGATGCGCTGGGCGCGCTGGGCCGGGTCGCGTTCTGGAAGGTGGCGATAAAACCGGGGCGCCCGCTTGCCTTTGGAACGGTCGGGGGGGCCGTCTTTTTTGGACTTCCGGGAAACCCCGTCTCGGTCATGGTGACCTTCTATCAATTCGTACAACCGGCCTTGCGGCGCATGATGGGCGAATCAGACATCAGCCCCTTGACCATAAAAGCGCGTTGCGCGAGCAAGCTAAAAAAGCGCCCCGGCCGAGTCGAGTTCCAGCGCGGGCGACTGGTTCGCGACGAACGGGGAGACCTGCTGGTATATTCGACCGGCAGCCAGGGCTCCGGCATTTTGACCTCAATGAGCCAAGCCAATTGCTTCATCGTGTTGCCGCTGGAAGCCGGCCAGGTGGTGCCCGGCACGACGGTGGATGTGCAGCCTTTTTCGGAGCTGGTTTGATCCGTATGGCTAACTTTGGGCGGATTTCCAGCTCTTCTTCGCCGAGCACGTCATCGAAGCCATGCAGCAGCCGTGACTGAGCGCCCTTCCAGGGTTTGCAGCAACGCAGCGGTGTCCGAGCGACTCATTCAAAAAGCGGGATTGGTTAAAATGTTGCTCGCGGACTGCGACGGTGTGCTGACCGACGGTGGTGTCTACTACTCGGCGGCTGGAGAACTGTTGAAGCGCTTCAGCATAAGGGACGGCATGGGGGTGGAGCGGCTGCGGACGCTTGCCGGGGTCGAAACAGGCATTATTTCTGGAGAGGATTCGGCGCCCCTCAAGAGACGGGCCGAGAAACTGGGGATCGAAGAATGTCATCTAGGCATAAGCGATAAGGCTCAAGTCGTCCGGTCTATTATCGCCAAGCGAGGCTTAGCGCGCGCTGAGCTTGCCTATATCGGCGACGATGTCAACGATCTCGAGGTGTTTGATTTGGTGGGTCTTTGCGCTTGTCCCAACGACGCGTTCGACGAGGTAAAAAGCCAAGCTGATATGATATGCCGCAACAGGGGAGGGCACGGCGCTTTTCGCGAGTTTGCCGAAGTCATCATCTTTGCCCAAACCGTAAGCCGATGAGATTTCACCGTGAGAACAGAAAGACCATATCGGCACAACGATTTTGTTTTCAGGGAAAACGGGAAAGAAGTGGCCCTGATCCGTGACTTCGAAGGGATGTATACCCACTGTGAGGATCCGCACGGACAGTCGCAAGCCGTGGGCAGTCTATCCTATCAACTGGTTTTGGCAACTCTGGATCGCGCCGTCAGGATGCTCACCAAGGGCGCCCAGCCTCCGGGCGCCATCATCGATATCGGCTGTGGGCTGGGTTATTTCACGGCGCGTATAAAGCAGCGTTTTCCCGAGGTGCATGTTTGTGGAGTGGATATTTCTTCCACGGCCCTAAAAAGGGCCAGCCTCATTGCGCCGGACTGTGCATTTTTTCAGCTTGATTTAAAAGCGCCAGGAATGGAAATCGAGGGGACCGGGCGCTTCGATATCGCGGTAACGTTGGATACCCTGTATTACTTCGAACCGCAAGAGATCGACGGCGTGATGTTAAATATCAACAAGCTGTTGGCTGAGAATGGCTATTTGCTCGTGGGCTATCATCTACCGGAGGACATGCGATTCGGTTTGTACATACGCTCCTTGGATGATGCCCGCGGGCTACTGGCGAAACACGCCCTGGATATCGTGTACAGTTTTGATGTGCAAAACCGCTTGGATGTGAACTACGACGGCTCCCCCCGCGGACGCCATTTATATTTCCTGGCGAAGAAGAGTAGCGTAAGCTAACAAGGTTTGCTCAAGGCACTATCGGCGACTTGTCAAGCACATATACCCACTCCCGGCCATTGCACACCTCCGCTGCATGGCGCAGGTTGGCCGGGTAAGGCTGATACAATTGCCGCAGGGAAGAGGAGGTATAGCGAAACGTGTGCGTGCTCTTGCCCTTCGTTTTGGTCCCCCGACCGACGATAGTTGCGAGCCACGACCAATGGGATTGGCTCAGGCTAAAGACAGACTCTGAGATGACAAGCCGGTACTTCGCGGCATCGAGCAAACGGGCCAGCATAGATTCCGCTTGAGGATAAAACTGGAATAAGCTCACCTGGCAGACGACCACATCTGCGCTCGGAAGATCCCCCATACGCACGTCGAAAAGCTCGACCGAGCGTCCCAGCGCTTGAGCCTCGCGCACGAAGACCGGGCTTTGGTCAAGCCCGCGATAGTTAACGCCGCGGGCTAGATAGCTGGCTAATGTGCCGTCGCCGCAGCAAACATCCAGCACTTCCATATCATCCGGCACCCAACGCACCACGGCGTGAAAACGCTCTTTCCTGGATACCCCATAAACGAAATTGATCAATCCGTGGTAGAGATAGGTGTTTTTATAGAGCAGGGCCATTTGTCGGGTGCTCATTGGTTATCGCTACGCGATGCTCCGGGTGGGCTCCGCGCAGAAAAGCCAAGCCACCCGTGCTGGTGCGTATCGCTCCGTGGCGCGTTCCCTTTGCGGCGACATGATAGTCGCCGGCACAAAGGTGTATGTCCCCGATCCAGCACTCACCTTCAAGCATCAGACATTCTTCATCCAGCGTATGTCGATGTGGGGGCAGCACGGCGCCCGGCTGCATCCTGAGCAAGTAGGAACGGCTTTGCTCGTCGCTGCGTAACAGTTTGATGTCCACCAGAGGGTCCACTTTTATCCATCCCCCCTGATCCTTAAGAACAGTCCTTAAACCCGCGTGTTTAGATGCGCGAACCTGCCGTAACACGCGCTGCCGCAAACGAGCTGCGCGCTCGGGTTTGGGACCGACTGGTGCGCTTGCCTCCAGCAGGGCGTGCATCACGTCCTCCGGCAGAATCGCGGGCGCTTTTCGGTGTCTTGATTTCATCATCGCTCTTCAGGTGTCTGGTTGCGCAGCGCTTCCCTCAGCAAGCCGATACCCCTGCGAATATGGCTCTTGACCGTTCCCAAAGCCAAACCGGTGTAGGCCGCGATTTCCTGGTGGCTCATGTCCTTATAAAAGGCCAGGGCGATCAATTGGCGCTGCAACGGCGCTAGCCGATCCAACGCGATCCGCACCGTGCTGTGCTGCTCCACGGTATCCAGCAAATCCTGCGGATCGCCCTGCTGCCCTTGCGAACTAGGGATCAGGTCCAGGGGCTCGCCCACCCTGGCTTGGGTTTGTTCGTCGATCACCTCCGGTTTGAGCGTGGATGTAAGCACATTGCGCTTGCGCAAATAATCCAAGGCGCGGCTGCGGCAAATGGTCAACAGCCAGGTCATGACTCGCCCTCTGGCTCCTTCGTAGCGCTCCGCTTCACGCCACACTTGCATGTATACGTCGTTGAGGACCTCTTCGGCGGCCTCGGCGCTTTGCGTGATCCGCAAGGCCAGCCCGTAAACCCGACTGAGCGTAGCATCGTAAAGCGCCCCCAGCGCCGACTCATCGCCGCCGGCGATGGCTGCGACCCACCCCGAGTACTGGGCGTTGAGCGAACCGGCATCCGGCGCTTGGGTAAGCGCGGGGATCCCTCTCTCCTGCGACATCCCAAGGATTATATCAAAGCAAGGTTCGCTCGCGGCCTCTGGCATCGTTGAGTGTTGCTTCGCGTGTACTCTAATTAGGGCGCTGCGAATTAATCGAAGTGCCCTTGCACTATATACGCGATCGCTCGCGCCGCAGATGCATTTCGGCCTTCTCACTGGCGCATCCAAGATGCTTGTCGCGCCGTAATGGGGTTATGAATGGATTATAGGTTTATGGGAGCGAAAGCCATGACCAATATCTTCTCGCGGATTAAGAAAGAGCTAGCTTCCTGGTTAGCTATTTGGCGTTTCCTGTTGGCTTTGGACCGGAACGGGCTGAATTTTACCATGGCTTTTACCGAGATTCGACCCGAGGACGGTGTCGATAAGGGTGATCCTGAAATCACTAACTAAGGATTGGTTGCGCCGCGCTAGGCTTTTTCGAGCGATCGCGATGATGCTTTCTCACGGTGCATCTTTGCACAGTTATCGAGCACTGCCCGCCATCGCTATTTCGCATCAGCGAAAGGCTTGTCAATGGCAAAAAAATCGTGTACGTTTCGCCTCGAATCTTCTCTTTCGAAACTGGAAATAAGGAGATAGGAAGGAGATAGGAAAGC